>JANWYZ010000170.1 GCA_025054895.1 bacterium
CTGCTGTAGTCTTTCACTTCAGAAACGAAAACTTCCTTCTATACCCCACAGACGCTGCTGACGCTCGTCGACCGAGAAGCTCAGCAGCAGGCGACGCGACAGTCGCGTCCATTCTGGTAGTTCGTAAAGTATCTTCAGGACGTACCGGTCTTGCTGCGCGGATACCGTTCGCCAGTAACTCAGACTGAAACCATCCCACAAGCGTTTCACCAGAGTTACAGTAACCGGTTCGTACCTGCCGTACTCGATACGGAATTCACGTAGCTGCAGCGCCTCTTCGATGCTGCGCTCCAGAGGTGAAAAGAGTTGGGGTATATAGGCGGATGTGAACAAGTTTACTACCTCGCGTTGCAGTACTTGTTCCACGTTGCGCCCTGTTAACAGCTCCTCTATGGTGCCTATGCCGAGCGCACGTGCGATTTGTTGAGTGGAGAGATCCGGCGGGTCGGAGCGGAACTCGGTACGCAATCCTTCCGGTGAAGTGATTGCACCGCTAACCAGCACACTGATGCCATACCGGCGGACGCCGCCTGTCGGCGAAGGCAGGCTGAGGGTGGTATTTGCCTGCACGTTCACATTGACGCGGAACGGGTTATCACCCGGAACCGGATAGTCCAGCGCGATAGTGCCCCCCGGTTCCAGCCGAAAGCGCGCGGTGGGAAAGTACACGTAGCCCCGTTCTAACCCCAGCTGTCCATGCACTACCGGCTCCTGGAGCGTGCCGCTCAGCACGATATCGCCGGAAGCCTGTGTAGCAAGACGTGGACTGTTCAACCACATACCCTCGCCGACGCGCAGCACGACGTTTTCAAAGCGCGGGTTGATAGGCAGCGAGCGAGGTTCCGCCCTCTGCTCAGGGAAGCTGGCTGGCAGGGCGAACGTCCCCCCGCTAGCGGCGATCACGCCGGTTATGTGGGGGCTTTCCGCGCTGCCTGTTATCTTCAGTTCACCGTTCAGGAAGGCGCGTATTTGTTCTCCGTACTGCCCCGAGAGATTGCGCTCGTCCAGCCAAAACCGTTCGAGTTTCAAGCTGGCGTCGATGCGCTCCTGCTGTCCTCCACCAAACTGCACTGTGCCCGAACCAGTAATGTGTCCGCCGCGCGACGTATCTCCTGTTGCCGAAAACTCCGCGAGGCGAACGGTATCGCTGGACAGGAGCACTACGGCGCGAACATCACGCAAACCGGTGACCAGGGGGGCAACACGGAGCCGGTCGGCGTCGATGCGCATTTCCCCGGAAAGATGGGGCGTGGCTCGCGTGCCCGATAGTGTTGCTTTCAACGACCAGCGTCCGGCAACGTCGGTCACCTTTGCAGTGGGCAGATACGCCAGCAACGCGCTCAACGGCTGAGGAACCGCTTCAACATGCAGGTCTAAAGGTTTATCTTCAGGTACTCCCAAAGGCTCCCAGTGAAAGGGCAACGTTCCCCAGATACGCAGCTGCCCATCGGGCTGCGCCAGCGTAATCTCCGATATGTCTATTTTTCCTTCCGAGAGTTGTACTTTACCGGTCAACACCCGCTCCGCGCGTATTCCTCCGAGCTGTGGCTCTTTCAGCGCAAGAGTCAGCGTCAGGTCGGGAGCAGCGCTTTTGCCAGTAGCTTCAATGGTAGCCATCTCTACTTCGCCGCGCAATTCGGTCGCCTGCGGAATCCACCGCTGGAACCACGACAGGTCCACATTGTATGCCTCTGCGCTGAGGTTTATCTCTCCATCCTCGCTGAGTGTGCCCGAAGCCATCAGGCGATGCTTACCGTTCGCCAGCGTCGCGTTTCGTACCTGCCAAACACTGGTAGAATCGCGCAACAGCTGCGCCTGCAACGTGCCGAGGGGGCGTCCATCTATCTCGATATCTTCTACACGCGGAGAGGCCTGAACGTTCAGACTTTTGCTCTCTCCCCACAGCCGGAAGGGCACTGTCGCCGCGCCGGTGATGCGTCCCAGTTCGCGTAACACCTCGCCCAGTCGGGGCGTTCTCTCCTGCAGCCATACGCTGTCCAACGCACGCAGGCTAAGCCGCTCCAGCGAAGGTACAGTTAGCGTGCCTTCTGCTTCAACTGCAGGCGGTGAACCTGTCAATCGGAGCGAGCGGAGCGCGATTTCTACCTCCGGTCCAGTAAGGCGTGCGTTGTGGACGTTCAGTTCTTCGTTACGCCACTCTATCTGCGCATAGCCGCTGTTCAGCTTCAGCGCGTCCCATGCGGCGTCGTTCGAAGACAGTTCCCCGCGAAACACCGGCTCGCGCTCGTCGCCCGAAAGCACCCCCTGTATCGACACCTCACCGTCGACGTTCTGGGGCGCGTCTTTGGGTAAAAGGGGGCGTAGCTGGGCAAGGGGCAATCTTTCGCCCTGCACACGAAGAGAGAACCTGCCTTCGCTGTCTCGCTGACCCTCTACTTTCAACACTCCGTCGCCCAGTCTGGCGGAGAGTGGAGTCACCTTCAGCAAACCATCCTCATAGTGGAGCGAACCATTGATGTCGGTCAGGCTCCAGTGCTGTACCTGCGCGGCAGGCGCGTTCAAGGTAAGGTCGACAGCTGGTGAGCGCAGGTTGCCTGCAACATGGAAGAATACCCTACCAACCGCCTCTATAGATGGGCTTTCACCCTCTGTCTGTTCACGCAGAGCCTCCAGCACCTCTCGAACATCGACATTGTTCGCGACGCCATCGGCAGAGACCCTTGCCCTGTCAGCATCCAGAGGCTGCTGTAGCTCGCCCTGCCAGGTGATCTCCATCGGCGGGCGGCGGATGATGCCACTGTCCACTGTGACCCGTTGCGCCGTGGCCTGCACGCGCGCAACCAGATAATCCAGTGTCCAGCGACGCCATTGTACGTCGGTCGCCTCTACGATACCGCGGAACACGAGTTTATCGAACGCACCTTCCAGGTTGCCCCGAGCGTATACCCATGCAGAGGGAACATCGCCTTGATGGCGTAGTTTTGGAGCGAGACGCTCCACCCACGGCGCCAACAGCACCTCATCGGCGCGCACGCGCAGCGCAAGGCGGCGATTCGCGAGGTCTGCCTCTCCAGATAAGTATGCCGACCCCGTCCAGTCTTCCAGCATCGCGCCGTCGATGTACAGCATTCCAGGCGTCCAGCGAATCCGTGCCTGCGCCTGTTGACACCGCCACAGCTTACCCACTAGCCGTTCGCCCCAGAGATTCGCTACCACAGAGGGTTTCTGCAGGGTACCATACGCCAGCCCTTCCCCCCGCACATTGCCCCTTACGTCCTCTGGCAGATAAGGACGCAGGCGGGCAAGGTTCACGCCGTCTGCGCGCCATCGCGCGATGAAACGCCACGCTTTCCGCTCCTTCCATACCGCCGCCTGCGCCCGAACGCTTCCTCCGGCAACGCGCAGAGCCACCTCCGGCAGGAGCGCAGATTGCGTATTCAGCATGATTTTTACGGCTAAATCCTGTACATTTACTCGCTGTACGGCTACTCGCGCGGCGTGTACAACCCCCTGCACGTATGGCTGCGCAGGTGTTCCTCGAACGATCACCTGTGCATCTACCGGCGCGTTCAGCGACATCTGAGGCACATACCGACGCAACCAGGGGCGCAACTCGTGAGGCGGTATCTTCCGAGCATCCACCGACAGGGCGAGCGCAACCTCAGGCTGCCACTGTACCGTGCCCGAAGCAAGCACCGAACCGGTACCTGCATCTGCTCGAGCCTGCCACGTTGCGACACCTGCTTGAAACTCACCAGAACCGCTCAGGTTGCTCAGCGAAAGGGTACCTTGCGGTAGTCGCCACCGCGCCCGTGTTGCCTGCACCTCTGTCGCGCCGCTATAGTGAATGCGTCGCTGTGCATCGGTGTATACCCATACAGTTCCCGATGCGGTGGCGTCGCCGGGATCCAGCGCGGGCACGCGCACGTATCGCAGCAGCTGGGAGACGGGTACATTGGAGGCGTCTACTCGCAGGCGTAGCAGCCTGTTGTGGAGCCAGCCGTTTACCTGCGCGCGGAAGGCAGGGGTTGCCTGCTCGTGTGTAAAGCGAAATGTGGTTACCCCTGCAGTGTGCTGGATTTCGCCATTTACCTGCCGCAGGGTGGCGCGTAGCGTGGGGCGCGCCCGACGGTCCTCGAAATGGAGTGAGGCGCCCGTAATGCGAACCGTCCAGAAGTTCTCTACGGGGGGACGGCGGCGTTTGGGTATCAGTGGCGAGAAGTTCCAGCGCCCGTCAGGCAGGCGCACCACATGCGCTACAGGTTGGATGACCTGGATAGTCGGCTGGCGCGAGAACAACTGGCTGACCGTTATTTCGCGCGAGGCAAGCAGCGGTCTTCGTGGCGAAGAAGGGTCGCCCAGAAGGACGTTCCGCGCAGTGATCGTGCCCCGTTGCAGGTCGGCGGAAATCTCGCCTACCAGAATCGGTATGCGCCACTCGTTTTGCGCCCATGCGACGGTTGCCTCAATCGCCTGCTGCTGGAGGCGGGGAACTGTCTGCCAGAGGTAAAAGGCGCAAAAACAGCATACCCATACCAGCGGCGCAACCACCACCATCCAGGCAACGCATTGGCGGGCACGACGGCAGGTCAACGCACCTCAGCACTCCCCTGCACAGCCTCCAGCTGCGCCAGACGCTCTGCCATTACCTTGCGTGAGAACGCCTCCGCGTTATACGAGCTGCGCACAAACGGCGCGGATGCCACGAACAGGAAACCTATCTCCTCACCGACGCGCCGATACTCTGCGAACACGCTTGGGTGCACGTATTCTGCCACCGGTAGATGGTTCATCGTCGGGCGCAGGTATTGTCCGATGGTAAGGCAATCCACGCCCGCATCACGCAGGTCGCGCATGGTCTGTATCACTTCTTCTTTCGTTTCCCCCAAGCCCACCATAATCCCCGACTTGGTGTAGATTTTGGGGTTAGTGCGCTTGACGTAGTAAAGCAGGTCGATGGAGCGCCAGTACTTCGCCTGCGGACGCACCAGGTGCTGCAGACGCTCTACGGTCTCCACGTTGTGGTTGTAGATGTCGGGTTCGGCGTCGGCAACGGTTTTGACGCACCAGCGGACGCCCTTGAAATCAGGCGTCAGTACCTCCACGATCGCGCCGGGTATCTCGTGGCGTACCGCGCGGATGGTGGCGGCGAACTGTTCCGCGCCGCCGTCTTTGAGGTCGTCTCGAGCAACGGAGGTGATTACCACATGCTTTAGCCCCAGATGCCTTGCCGCCAGTGCGACGCGCCGGGGTTCCAGTGGGTCCACCATCTCACCGCGCCCGGTTTTGATAGCGCAAAAGCCGCAGGCGCGGGTGCATACGTCGCCCAGTATCATGAAGGTAGCAGTATGTTTGCTCCAGCACTCGGTGAGGTTGGGGCAGCGCGCACTTTCGCACACTGTGTGCAGCTGTAGCCCTTTAATCAGGCTATCCACTTCTTGTATCTGCCCCGGACGCGGGGCGCGTATGGTCAACCATTCGGGTAGCTTTCGATTCATGCGCTTTTCCTTTGGTTTGTGAATTCTACCAGTAGCATTATATCCTTCTGGAGGAGGGCGTGTAAAGAAGGAAGTTGTGGTCACAGAGGACACAGAGAGCCCTCTGCATCCTCTGCGGTAAGTGGTCAAGCGGCTTGTGGAAACAGCTCTTGTTCGATATAGTCCTGCACGCGCTGCCATTCTACGGAGAGCGATTGCGCTATGTCAGATGCATCGCCCATGCGTTGTTCCTTGCCTGCTCGTTCCAGCGCGAAGGCAATCTCAGCGAACGTGTGTGCGCCTACCGCCCGCGCGCTGCCTTTAATGGTGTGCGCCGCGCTTACCAGAGCCTCATTATTGCCAGAGGCAATCGCTTCGTGCGTCCGCTCTATCAAACCAGGAACGGTGTTCACAAACTCCTGCAAGAGTTCCCGCTCGAAGTCAATGTCGCCGCCTGTGATCTCCGCAAGGAAGTCGCGGTCAATCGGAGGCAGTTCCTCCGGAAATCCGGTCGAATCTGAATCTTGCCACCTCTCAAGCATCTCTCGTAAAACCTCCATCTTGACTGGCTTACTCAAGTAGTCGTCCATACCCGACGCGAGGCATTGTTGCACATCTTCTTTCATTGCACTGGCGGTCATGGCGATAATCACCTGATGTTCGCCAGTGCTACCTTCGCGCTTGCGGATGAGCCTCGTGGCTTCCAGACCATCCATGCGAGGCATGTGCACATCCATCAACACTGCATGGTAATGTTGCTGTGCAGTTTTGTGCACTGCTTCCACGCCATCCGAGGCTATGTCCACTTCGTAACCGAGCCTCTCCAGCAACCGCACGGCTACTTTTCGGTTTACCTCGTTATCTTCCACCAGCAACACCCGCTTCGCCATGCGAGCAGGAGACGATGGAAGACTCGCGTCAGCGACGCCCTGCAGTTGTGGCATCTCGCCATTGACCATCCGCGAGGATTGTTCCACATTCGGCAGGAAAAGCGGTAGCGTCGCCCAGAAAGTGCTGCCTTTGCCTTCCTCGCTCTGCACGCCGATGGCTCCGCCCATCAACGTCACCAGCTGGCGGTTAATCGCCAGCCCAAGGCCGCTTCCCCCGTATCGGCGTGTGGCGGAGCCGTCTGCCTGAGTAAAGCTTTCAAAGATAGCCTCTTGTTTGTCGGCAGGGATGCCGATGCCGGTATCGCTGACCGCCAGCCGTAACCATACGGTTTGGTAATGCTGTGGTATCCCCAGCTGTTGATACAGGTGTGCTGTGCTTTGTTTACTATT
>JANWYZ010000171.1 GCA_025054895.1 bacterium
CACCGCCAGTACGGCACGATGCAACACCCGTCCATCGCTCTGCACGATAGCCACGCCTACCTTGCTGCGCCCAGGGTCTATTCCTAATACCATATCCTGCAACATACCGGTACCTCTGTTGCATCACTGCACGATACGAAATCGCAGTCGCAAGCTATCAGCGGAATAGGTATCTGCATCCGCCACTGCTACCACATTCACGTAGCGTCCTCGCCCCTCACGCACGATACGGTCCGCCAGGTCGGTCAACTCCGCATGTGATACCATACCCACCGACGGCTCCCCATCTACGCCGATCTGGGGGATGATACCTGCCTCGATGGCTCTGGAGCGCACCTCGTCGCGCAGGAACTCGATGAGCGTATTCACAATCTCACCGGTGCTGCGTCCTGACCACACCCGCAACCTTGCAATCTCCTCGTCCTTGCGATAGACAAGGCGATTGCGGTACGGCTTCAATTCCACCTGCACTGGCTCTCCAGCCACGCTATTGCGCACTGCCACTACCAACACCACCACAGGCGCGTCGGATCGAGCGATTTGCTCCGCCAGTACCTCTACGCTGACCGCCTCGTCGGCTACTACTTCTGCACTGCCGCCTGTTGGCGCAGGCATACTTACGCGCTTGACGGGTACATACGCCGCCCGATGCAATGCTCCTGCCGACGCCCCTCGCGCCTGAGCAACGCGCCCCGCCTCCACCAGCAAACGGTAAATCTCGTTACGGGTCGCCCGCAGAGACAATCCATTGGGAATAACCCGTCTCGCAATCTCTTCATCCTTTCGTGCGATAATAGGCTTCTCCTTAATCTGTTCCAGCCGCTCAATCAGTTCTCGCAGCTCCGCCTCTTGCTCTTGTAGCTGTCGGATAGTGGCTCGGAGTGCATCCGCCTGCTGTTGTAGCTGACGACTTTGTTGGGTGAGTTGCTCTGTCTGCCGGCGCAGTTGTTCCGCCTGCTGCTGAAGCCGGGTGTTCTCGTTATTCAACCGCACGTTCTCGCTGGCGTACTGCATGTTCTGTGAGGCGAGGTCCGCATTGTTCTGCTGATACAACGAGTTTTGCTCGCGCAGGAATTGTCCTTGCCTCTCCAGCTGCACATTGGTCTGACGCAGCTGGGTATTGGTTTGGCGTAGCTGTTCACTGCTCGCTCGCAAAGCGGCGTTCTGCTTCTGCAGCGCTATCAGCTCCTTGCTCTGTTCCGCGATACGGCGGTTCAGCTCGGTTACCTGTAGTTGTCGCTGCTGGAGCTGTTTTCTGACCTCTTGCAGCAGCTGTTGTTGCTGCTGCAGCTGGCGGGCGTTTTCTTCCATCTGTTGCTGTTGTTCGCGTACGCGCTGCGCGGCGTGCTCATAACGCTGTTGTAGCTGTGCATACTCGTTGCTCAGTTGAGTGTAGCGACGCTGCAACTGACGCGATTGCTCCAGGATGCGCTCTCCCCGCACGATGATTTCGCGAAACGTCTGGGCGGTGGCAAGTACTGCTACAATGGTCAGGAAGGCGATAAGCGAGCCGGTGAAGCTGGTGATAAGCATGGCAGTATGACGAGGACGCAATCCCCATACCGAGATACGCCGTTTACCGAGGTAACGCCCCAGCCAGTCACCAAAGTAAGCGATAAAGCCACTGACTACGATGAAGATGATGCCGATGATAATGGTGCGTACAGGCATTGCGAAACCCTCCTTGCTACCTCACCGCCCGCGCCTCCACAGAATGACCACTCCAGCAATCACCCCCAGAACGTCGGGTAGAAAGCTGGCTACCAGAGGCGAGATACTACCACCCCGCCCCAGGATAAACAGGTACTGCGCCATAGCCCAGTAGAGGAAGATAATGAAAACG
This sequence comes from bacterium, assembly GCA_025054895.1. Lineage (GTDB taxonomy): Bacteria > Armatimonadota > HRBIN16 > HRBIN16 > HRBIN16 > HRBIN16. Next base: position 1,844 of record JANWYZ010000171.1, read on the forward strand.
CTCAACGCAAACCCTGCTGCTGCGGTGCTGCGTTGCCTGCGGATGCCCAAAGGCGCGCCCACGAATCCAAAAATCAGGCTTGCTAGCGGCAGCGATATTTTGTTATACAGCTCCACTTCCATCTGTCGGGTGTCCTCGCCCGCCTGCCGGTAGCGGCGAATACGCTCCAGAGTCTGACGAAAGCTGCGGCTGTCAGGGTCGGGCACCAGATCGGTTTCGATTTCACGCAAGCTTTTACGGATACCCCCCCGCAGTACCCTCGTAGTGGTGCGTGCAAAATCTGCCCGAACACGTCCGTCACCGGTCATCCAGTAGCCATCGTAGAGGTCCCATTCTCGCCCACCCAGCCAGCGGGCGCGTTTAGCGTAGATAATCAACACCGGATGCCAGCTCTCCGACGAGGGGGCAAACTGAACGGCGGTCACATCGTAAAGGATACCTGCTTGCAAATCCACCCCCCCTTGCGCAGTGATCAGCGTCTCGACCTTCCCCCCGCGCATCACCGTTTGCGTCACCGGCTGGGCGCGCTCGCCTATCTGGCGCAGCACCGCGGTACGCAGCCGCCACATCTCCGCCGTTGCCGGAGGAACCACCAGTTCGTTGAAACCCATCGCCAGCACGCTGACCGCCGCCCCCATTGCCAGCACCGGCGTTACAATGCGCCAGAGGCTATAGCCCGCCGCGTAGAGCGCAACCGTCTCGCTTTCGCTGGAAAGCCTGCCAAACGAGAGCAACGAGGCAAGCAGCATCGCCATCGGGAAGGTTTTGACCATAATCTGCGGTATGCTGAGTATTACCATGCGCCCGACCGTCCACAGTGAAGCGCCCTTCACCAGGTACTCGGTGAGCTGGAAGAGGCTGCCGCCCGCGAAAAAGAGAGCGGTGAACAACAGCACACCGAACACGAACGGTCCGACGAGCTCTTGCAATATCAAACGGTCTATCACCTTGAGCCGCATGGATTCAGATATGCTCATACTCCTCACCGAGGTAGAACTGCCGGGCGATGGGGTCGTTAGGCAGTGTGTCTGAGTCACCCTCGGTAAGGATCCTGCCGTTGTGGATGATATACGCCCTGTCGGTAATACGCAAAGTAGCGCGTACGTTGTGGTCGGTAATCAGGATGCCTACGCCAAGCTGTTCGCGCAGGTGGGCGATAATGCGTTGCAGGTCGGCGATGGCGATGGGGTCTACACCAGTAAACGGTTCGTCCAGCAGGATAAACTTCGGAGAAGCGGCGATGGTTCGCGCTACCTCCACCCGACGTCGCTCGCCCCCGGAAAGCGTATATCCTCGCGCATGGCGCAGATGCTCAATATGAAACTCTTCCAGCAACTCATCGATACGTGGACGTATCTGTTTCTCCGGCAAACCTTGCAGCTGCATCACCAAACGCAGGTTGTCTTCCACTGTCAGCTTGCGGAACACCGATGGCTCCTGCGCCAGATAACCAATACCCATCCGCGCCCGAGCGTACATGGGCAGACGAGTGATTTCACGTCCATCCAGCCAGACCCGCCCCTCGTTGGGGTGTACCAGCCCTACAATCATATAGAAGGTGGTGGTCTTGCCTGCGCCGTTGGGACCAAGAAGTCCTACGATTTCCCCTGTATCCATCTGCAAAGAGACGCCGTCCACCACTCTTCGCCCTTTATATATTTTGATCAAGTTTTCAGTACGAAGCTTCATTTTTTCGTTTCCTCAGCGGGCAAACGCTTCGGCTGGATGACGGTTTCAGTGCGGTTAGGGTCGCCTTCAAGTACTACGCGCAGGTCCTCTTCGCCCAGATAGATGGTTCCTTTATCGCCTTTTTGCGTTGCCAGAAATCGCGGGTCATCCACCTCCACGAAGACGCCGTTTTGCAACGTTACCTGACGAGTAGCATCGTCATACAACACCACGCCGGCGTTACCGCGCGCAGTACGTTTCTCTTTCGGCTGAGCAAGGTGAAACGTAACCTGTCCTTCCGCTCGCGCTTTAATCAGGCGGGTTTCCTGCCCGGCTCTCAAACGCGACTCGGCGGTGATGATGCTGGCTTCCATACGCAGCAGTCCATCCGTACTCTCCAGTACCACCCGATCCCCCGTTACCTTTACCACAACAGTACCATCTCTTTTATATTCGGTCACAATCTGCTGGTAACGGCTCAAGCGGTACTGACCAACCTGTACCTGCGCCGCAGCAGATACAGCTGTTACGGCTAAGGTTATAATCAGTATCAGTTTTTGCCTCAAAAACATACTTTATCCTTTCTTGTTGCAGATTTCACGGAGACGCGACGCGCATCACCTGCAATGCAGTATCCAGCTCAACTTCCTGAGCACGCAGGCTGAACTGTTTGCCTGTGATATACACTTCTCCTCGAGCTATCAGACGGTTCTGCCGCGCCAGCCATATCACCTCTTTTGCCTGAAGGCGTACACCGTTTACCCTCGAGTAGGCGCGAACGCCTTCCGCTGCTTCTATACGCCACTGCTCTTGCATAGCCCGTACTCGTCCTGCGTGCAGGTCGGTGGTCGGTTCGCCCTTCTCGTACAGAACGCACTGCACGTTCTCAAACACTCCCGTTGCTCCTGCCTGCGCACTTTCTGCCTCAGCACGGGGCACGGTCGCTTCCCACACGGTTTGGCTGGGATCACCCGGCTCCAGCCACTTCAGACGCAGCGATTCCGTTTGCACCTGCAGCGGGGGTAAACGGGCTTGTTGGGAGGCTGGCTGAGGCGGCTGAGCAGGACGACGCTCCTGACGCGCTCCGCATCCTGCCATACCGAACCATACGCACCCGCACAATACCACCACAGCCAGTCCCACCGGTTTCATAGCGGGTACATGTTACACGAAGGGTGGAGCGATATGCAAGCAAGCACGATCTCAGCCGGGGGCTACTGCTTCGTTAAGTTGTGATTTTGGGGTTTCGCAACATCCTACCCCCGATTGAAATCGGGGGCTATGGGTAGGAAAATCCGCCTTCGCGGATTTGGAACAACCTGCGCAGGCAGGCTTTGCTTCTTCATAGCCCACCATTTCAATGGTGGGTTACCAGAGGAGCAATCACAAATTCATAACTTAACGAAGCACTACGGCAACAGAAAATCCACTCTTGCGGAGTATAATACCCGCACAGGCGGATTTTTCGCTGCCATAGCCCCCCATTCTCGTAGTGAACTGGATGTTTGAGATCTCTTGAATGTTACTTTCCCTTTACCACCGGCAGCAGGATATGGCTGGGGCGTTTAGCGTCCATGTATATCGTGTTGTGCGCCGGGCGGGCGCGCTCGCTGGCGCGGAAGGGTTCACCTGTGTTCGGGTTGGGGTCAAAGGCAGGCGCGTTGCTGGAAGTGACATGCACGCGGATACGATGCCCTTTATTGAACACGATGCTGGTACTCCACAGATCGATCTCGAAGCGGTAAACGGTTCCCGGCTGCATCAGCTTCTCTTTCGTAAACCCTTCGCGGAATCGGGCGCGCAGGATGCCCTCGCAGATGTTGAACGAACGTCCGTCGGGGTATACGTCGCACAGCTTCGCCACGAAGTCGGTGTCGGGAGCGTCGCTGGACGCCCACAGTATAACCTTCACCTTGCCTGTGACCTCCATTGGCTCGCGCAGTGGTTCGCTGGTGAACACCAGCACATCGGGGCGGCTTTCTATCTTGCGCTGGTCCATCGCCCCAGCAGGCAGGGTGAGGCGCGGTCCGCCCACTGTTGGCACGGGGTCTTTGGGGTCGTAGGTATAGCTGAGCACGCCGCCTCCTGTCGGCTTCTGCGTGGACAGCGAGCGGTCGGGATGCAGGTAGAAGGGGGTCGGCGTCGCCTGCACGGGCGGCCAGCGGTCGGCGGTGCGCCACTCGTTGCCAGGTGCGTTGGGGTCGGTCACGTCGCCCATCACATAGTAGGTGACTGCGGGCTCGCGGTCGACGCCGTTGTTCTCGCCCTTGAGGTAGTGGTCGAACCATTTCCACATGTTATGCGCGGTGGTAGGCGGGTTCTTGGCGTTGGGGAAGTTCAGTTCGCCTGCCTTTTCCTGAAACACGCCGTGCGTCCACGGTCCCATCAGCAGCTTCTGTTTGCCTCGTGCGCCTGGTCCGCCGCGTGTTTGCATTCCGACGAAGGCATCTATCGTTGCCTGTGCAAAGATGTCGTACCAGCCGCCGATGTGGATGGCAGGTGCGTTGGTCAAGCGGTAACGGGTGGTCATGTCGCGTTCGCGCCAGTAGGCGTCGTAGGTGGGATGGGATGTCCATCGCTTCAGCGCGTCCGGGCTAAACGCGCTGATTCGCAGCCAGTCCTCAATCATCGCCTTACGGAATACCCCACCCCAGTATACTACACCATCGTAAGGGCTGGGTGCACCGACGGTGATGTGCTGGCAGGCGATGCGCTTCGTGCCTGTACCCGCCAGCAAGTACTGCGTGATGCCCAGCGCAGAACCACCCCAAGTGCCGATTCTACCGTTGCACCAGGGCTGGCGAGCAATCCACTCTACCGTATCCTCGCCATCGCGCAGTTTGCCCCATCCGTCGGTCTCGAAGGGCAGGTTCTCCCCTTCCGAGCCGAACCGCCCGCGCGTGTTCTGCACCACCATCACATAACCCCGTTGCGCGGCGTCCTGCGCGATGCCTTCCGCCAGCTTGCGGTCGTACGGGGAGCGTAACAGGATAACGGGGAAAGCACCGTTGCCCTCAGGGAGATAGATGTCGGTCGCCAGGCGCACCCCGTCGCGCATGGGAACCATGATTGTCTCTTTCCTGACCGGCGGCTGCAGCTTGCATAAAACCGCCCGCACCAGAAAGCCGATGCCCAACACGCACGCGCTAATTGTTAACGCTGTGCGCCACCCTCTGAACCAGCGCATAGTATAGACCCCTTT
>JANWYZ010000172.1 GCA_025054895.1 bacterium
TCCCCCTTCCTTCTCAGGGAAGGGGGCCAGGGGGTTAGGTTTTTCACTGGTTCTCACTTGAACCCCGCCGCCAGCGAGCCAATCAACAGCGTCCAGCCGTTCGCCATGATGAACACCAGCAGCTTGAACGGCAGGGAGATGACGATGGGCGGTAGCATCATCATGCCCATGCTCATTAGCGTGCTGGCAACGAACAGGTCGATAATCAGGAACGGGATGTAGATATAAAAGCCGATGATGAACGCCGTTTTCAACTCGCTCAGGATGAAGGCGGGGATAATGGTGGTAATCGGCACATCATCTGGTGTGCGCGGGGGCTGTTTGGGCTTGCTCAGGTTAATGAACAGCTGCAGGTCTTTCTCGTAGGTCTGGCGCAGCATGAAGGAGCGCAGAGGTCTCTCGGCGTTGCTCAATGCCTGCTGAAAGCTGATGCGGTTATCGAGGTATGGCTGCAGGGCGTTGCGGTGGATGTCGTTGAACACGGGCGCCATTACGAAAAAGGTGAGGAACAGACTGATGCCAATCACCACCTGATTGGGCGGAATGGTAGGCGTGCCGATGGCGGTGCGCAGGAACGACAGCACAATCACGATGCGCGTGAAGGCAGTGGTCATGATGAGCAGGGCAGGCGCAAGCGTGAGCAGAGTCATCAGGATAAGCACCTGCAGGGTAACCGCCACATCCTTCGGGTTCTGTGCAGTGCCGACCTGCACGGAAACACGTGGAACCGCCACAGGCGTCTGCGCCCATGCGCACACCGTCATGCCGAGAAGAAACAGGATGAGGAACCAGCCTTGTATCCTGCGCCACATCGCCCCCAAACCTCGCAGGGTTATTATCGGAAAAGCAGAGAAAGCACTTAAGGGTTGATGCCTGCAACATCGTGCTCGTGCTATAATGAGAAAACAAGCATGAAGTTCTCATACCGGAGGTCATGCTCTGTTGTGACCTTGACGTTGGACGCGACGGAGCGCGTCCCTCCAGAAAGATACGCCGCCAACGTTTTATTGAGAGGTGAGAAGCATGATTGCCGAAATCGTGTCGGTAGGTACGGAACTGTTAATGGGACAGATTGTGGACACCAACGCGGCGACTATCAGTGCGCTGTTACCCTCTATCGGATACAAAGTGCTGTACCGGCAAACAGTGGGCGACAACCTGGAGCGGCTCACCCAGACTCTGAGGCTGGCGCTGTCGCGGGCGGATGTGGTGATTACCATAGGAGGCTTGGGCCCCACGATGGACGACCTCACTCGCGAGGGCATCGCTGCCGCGCTGGACGAACCGCTCATTTTAGACCATGAACTCCAGCAGGAACTGCAGCAAAAGTTCCAGCAGCGTCGCTATCCGATGGTCAGTAGCATTATACGCCAGGCGTATCGCCCGGCGTGCGCTCGTCCTCTGCCCAACCCAAACGGAACCGCGCCAGGGCTTATCGCCGAGAAAGGCGATAAGGCGATTATCGCTCTTCCCGGACCTCCTGCGGAGTTGATACCGATGTTCAATAACTACGTGCTGCCTTACCTGCGCGAGAGGGCAGGCGGCGAGCCGGGCGTCATCCTGTCGCGCATCCTGCGCGTGTGCGGCATGGGCGAGTCGCTGGTGGAAGACCGTATTAAGGACTTAATGCAGGGTTCCAACCCGACAGTTGCGCCGTACGCGAAGACGGGCGAGGTACACCTGCGTATTACTGCCAGCGCATCCGCTCCTGAACAGGCTCAGGTGATGATTGCCGAGATGGAGGCTCAAATCCGTGGGCGGCTGGGTAACGCGGTATACGGCGTAGACGACCAGACTCTGGAGCAGGTAGTGATGGAGCTGTTGTGGGAACGGGGGGCGACGGTTGCCGTTGCTGAGTCGTGTACGGGCGGACTGATTGGGCATCGGCTGACCGAAGTGCCCGGTAGCTCCAGGGCGCTGTTGGGGGGAGTGGTTGCCTACAGCAACGAACTGAAGATACGGCTTCTGGGCGTGCCCGAGGATGTCCTGCAGCAGCATGGCGCAGTAAGCGAACCCACCGCCCGCGCAATGGCGGAAGGCGTTCGGCGGCTTACTGGAGCCGATTTTGGAGTCGGCGTCACAGGCATTGCGGGTCCCACAGGCGGCACGCCGGAGAAACCGGTGGGGCTGGTGTATATCGCGGTGGCTTCGGATGAGGGTACTCGCGTGGCGGAGCACCGTTTTATCGGCAGGCGCAGCGAGGTGAAGTGGCGGGCATCGCAGGCTGCGCTGGTAATGTTGCGAGAGGAGATGTTGTGATGCGCCTGTTCTTTGCAGTATTGCTGGATGATCAAACGAGGCAGCATATCGCGCTGGTGCAACAGGCAATGAAACGCGCGCTCGCGGGGCAGCGCATCTCGTGGGTGAAGCCGGAGAACTTGCACCTGACGCTACGCTTTCTCGGCGAGCTGGACGAAGAGGGCTTAAAGCAGGCGTTAGAGGCAGCGCAGGTCGTAGCGAGACAACGCGCTCCTTTTCGTTTTGTGGCGCGGGGAGCGGGCGTTTTTCCCGATATGCGCAGAGCACGGGTATTGTGGGTGGGCGTGGAGGAGCCGGTGGAGCCTCTATTTCAGCTGGCGCATCATCTGGAGAGAGAGCTGCAACGACGTGCTTTCCCTCCTGAAGATAAACCTTTCCGCTCGCATATCACGCTGGCGCGAATCAAAGAGCCTCCTCCTGCGCAGGTGATCCAGAGCCTGATGGATTACCTGCCCAAAGAGCCTTTAGGCGCTGTCGAAGTGCGTTCGTTCGTGCTGATGCAGAGCATACTGCGCCCCGACGGCTCGTTATATACTCCGGTGCAGGAGTTTCTCTTATCCGGCTGAACAGGATGAAACCTCTTGACGGCGTCCAGCGGCACGACGCGCTACTGGGGGTGCTTGCGCTGGAAGAGGAAAACCGGGTTTGCCGTCGAAAACAAATTGCCACCGTATCTTTACAGAGCTGGCGTAATATGCTATAATCCTTTAGGTATACAATCTTCTGGTAAAGGAGCGAATGCGCGTGGAGAATGCACAGAAACAAAAAGTTCTGGAACAGGCGCTCACTCAGATAGAGAAGCAGTTTGGCAAGGGTTCGGTCATGCGGTTGGGCGACGCTGCCAAGATGCAGATTGAAGCCGTTCCCACAGGTTCTATCGCGCTGGACATGGCTATCGGCGTCGGTGGGGTACCGCGAGGGCGCATCGTAGAAATCTACGGCACAGAGTCCTCCGGAAAAACCACCCTTGCCCTGCAGATTATCGCCGAGGCGCAGAAGCGCGGTGGCATCTGCGCGTTTGTAGACGCCGAGCACGCCCTGGACCCGGAGTACGCCCGCGCGATTGGAGTGCAGATAGACCAGCTCTACGTGTCGCAGCCGGGTACCGGCGAGGAGGCGTTAGAGATTATGGACGCGCTGATTCGCACGGGCGCTATTGACGTGGTGGTGCTGGACTCGGTGGCTGCACTGGTGCCTCGCGCCGAGATAGAGGGCGAAATGGGCGACGCGCACGTGGGAATGCAGGCAAGACTGATGAGCCAGGCATTGCGCAAAATCGGGGGCTCGGTCTCCAAGACAGGAACCGTTGCCATTTTCATTAACCAGTTGCGTGAGAAAATCGGCATCGCCTACGGCAACCCTGAAACCACTCCGGGTGGGCGTGCGTTGAAGTTCTGGGCGAGCGTGCGCCTCGAAGTGCGTCGAGTGGATACGATTAAGCAAGGCACAGAGGTTATCGGCGCACGCACGCGAGTCAAGGTGGTCAAGAACAAGGTAGCTCCTCCCTTCAAGCAGGCGGAGTTCGACATCATCTTCGGCAAGGGTATCTCGCGGGTTGGTGGACTGCTGGACATCGGGGTGGAGAGTGGAATCATCACCAAGTCGGGCACATGGTTTACGTATGGTGATATTCGTCTGGGGCAAGGGCGCGAGAACGCCCGTACCTTCCTGGAGGAACACCCCGAAGTAGCCGAGGAGATTGAGGCGCGTATCCGCACCGGGGGGATGGTACCGGTGACTACCTCTGCTCCTGTAGAGGAAATTGCGGGGGTTGTCGAGTAATTAACTTGTATAACGGTATCAGGGCGACCTTTTCCCGAAGCCCTTCGCTCATCCTCTGGTCTCTTCCGCGAGCCTGGAGGTGAGAGAAGGTCATGGATATACTTATCGGCACGGCAACCGGACTGGTGGTGGCAGCAGCCGCCACTGTTCTTCTATGGCGAACGCTGATACTACCGAAGGAGAACGAAATCAAGGCGCGTCTTGCCCAAATACAGCAAGAGCGCGAGCAAACGTTCAAACAGATAGATGCTCTCAAGAAGGAAGCGGCGCTGGAGGCGAAGGAAGAAGCTTACCGCATCCGCGCAGAGGCGGAACGTGAAAGTCGCGAAAAACGTGCGGAGATACAGAGGCTTGAGCGAAGGCTGGCTCATAAGGAAGAGACCCTTGACCGGCGTTTGGAAGGGGTAGAACGCAAAGAACGGCAACTGGCTGCCAAAGAAGCAGAAATAGACAGGCTCCGCCACGAGGCGCAAGCCGTGCTGGAACAGCAAAAACAGGAGCTGCAGCGCATTTCCGGCTTGACCCCAGAGGAAGCCAAGCAGATTTTCCTGCGCAGTATCGAAGAAACCGCTCGCCAGGAGGCAGCTCACCTGATACGGGAGATCGAAGAGGACGCCCGTCGCGAAGGAGAACGACGCGCCCGCGAGATTCTGATTGACGCCATGCAGCGGTGCGCGGTGGACCAGGTGACGGAAACTACTGTGTCGGTGGTGCCGTTGCCCAACGACGAGATGAAGGGGCGTATCATCGGGCGCGAAGGGCGTAATATTCGCTCCTTTGAAATCGTGACAGGCGTCGACTTGATTATCGACGACACGCCGGAGGCGGTGGTGCTTTCTTGTTTCGACCCTATCCGGCGTGAAGTGGCGCGTATTGCGCTCACCAACCTCATCGCAGATGGGCGTATCCACCCGGCGCGCATCGAGGAAGTGGTGGAGAAAGCGCGCGAAGAGGTGGAAAGGCGTATCTGGGAGGCGGGCGAGCGTGCAGTGCTGGAAACGGGTGTAACCGGACTGGCGCCTGAGCTCGTCAAAATGTTGGGAAAGATGCGCTATCGTACCAGCTATGGTCAGAACGTGCTGGCGCACAGTGTGGAGGTAGCGCATTTATGCGGTGTGCTCGCCAGCGAACTGGGCGTTAATGTGGCGCTGGCAAAGCGAGCAGGCTTATTGCACGACATTGGCAAGGTAGCCGACCACGAGCAGGAAGGTCCGCACGCCCTGTTGACTATCGAAATCCTGCGACGGTACGGCGAATCAGAAGAGGTGGCGAACGCAGCGGGAGCACACCACTTCGACGTAGAACCCGCCAGTATCGAAGCGCTGATCGTTGCCATTGCGGACTCGCTGTCTGCAGCGCGACCCGGCGCACGGCGCGAGATGCTGGAGAACTACGTCAAACGGGTGCAAAGCCTGGAGCAAATCGCTGACTCCTTCCCCGGCGTTGAAAAGGCGTTTGCCGTGCAGGCGGGGCGAGAGGTGCGCCTAATCGTTAAACCCGACCAGGTAGACGACCTGGAAGCGATGCGCCTGGCGCGCGAGATCGCCAACAAGATAGAGCAGGAGATGGAGTATCCCGGACAGATTAAGGTCACTGTCATTCGCGAAACGCGCGCCGTGGAGTACGCACGATGAGCGACACGCTGCGCGTGCTGTTTCTGGGCGACATCGTGGGCAGGGCAGGGCGTCATGCAGTACAACACTGCCTGCCCTTCTTGAAAAAAGAGTTCGCGCCGGACATTGTCATTGCCAACGGCGAAAACGCGGCGGGCGGTATCGGCATCACTGCCGAAATTGCTGCGCAGCTGTTGAGTTGCGGTATCGACGTACTAACCACTGGTAATCATGCATGGAAGGAAAAAGGGGTATATCCCTATCTGGACGCCGAACCACGTATCCTGCGCCCTGCTAACTACCCACCCGGCGCGCCGGGGCGAGGTTGGGCAATGTACACGGCTGGAGCGTATCAGCTGACGGTGGTGAACCTCTGCGGAAGGGTGTTTATGGACCACGTTGATTGCCCCTTCCGCGCAATAGATGCTATACTGGAGGAGGCGTTGCATGCTACGCCGATGGCACTGGTGGACTTCCACGCAGAAGCCACCTCGGAGGCGCAGGCATTTGGCTGGTACGTGGACGGACGGTGCAGCGCGGTTATTGGCACACATACGCATGTACAAACGGCAGATGCGCGTATCCTGCCCGGCGGCACGGCGTACATCACCGACGCTGGTATGTGTGGCGCGCTGGATTCGGTAATAGGGATGCAGGTGCAGCAGGTAGTGCAGAAGCTTCGAACGCAATTGCCGATGAAGTTCGAGGCAGCGCGTGGTCGTCCAGCGGTGCAGGGCGTGTATGTAGAGATAGTCGCTGACGCCGGACGTGCACGGCAGATACAACGGTTTCAGGCGTTGCCCAGCTCTGGCGGCATCGCCCTGCGTGCCGAGCATGGGCTACTACCCGAGTAAGAGCACTCCCACGGAAACGAGGTGAACCGAAGTGCGAACAACAAGATGGTTTTGCAAGAGCATCCAGATGGCGCTGGCAGTAGTCGGTATAACCCTTTGCCTGACAGCATCAGCACAACAGGAGCTGGTTATTTTCAAAGGAGACAGACCAGCAGATGCGGGGCTGGTGCTGAGTGGATGGGGTAGCG
>JANWYZ010000173.1 GCA_025054895.1 bacterium
GGCATCTCCGGGATTCTTCTCTCCGCTCGGAAGGACAAACGGGTTGGAAGGCGAGGCTCCTGCCGAGCCGTCCCTCTGTCATGCTGAGCCGAAGGCGAAGCATCTCATGAGGGGTTGGTCGCGACAGAGCGCGACCCTCAGAGATTGCCTGCCCACATTTGGAGGGACGCACTCCGTTGCGTCCGTCATCATGGTCGCGACGGAGCGCGACCCTCCAGCGCTGTCATGCTGAGCGTTAGCGAAGCATCTCCGAGATTCTTCGCTTCGCTCAAAATCGCGGGGTGACAAGCAGCATCCCCTTCACCACAAGGCACTGTATATCGCCTCTCGAAAGTGCGAGCGGGCTACAGCTTTTGTCTTCCGGCTTCCGTCAGGGTGTACAGTCCCCCCTTCTCTTCGACCAGCCCTGCCTGCGCGAGCTCACGCAATCCGCTGCGCACCCGAAAGAGAGGCAGACTGGTTGCCTGTGCGACCTCCTCTGGCGTCACAGGACTTTGCAGCGTCTGCAGCATCCTCCTGGCGGACTCCGTTAGTGTGCCGTTCGCACTGATGCACGCCATCGGCTACAGCTCCTTCTTGCACAGATACCAGTCGACGCACTCATAGCCTGCTCTGACGCGCTCTTCCGCCATCTCCAGTGTGGTGGGCGGGGGCACAATCACCTTGTCGCCCGGTTGCCAGTTCGCAGGGGTAGCTACCTTATGCGCATCAGTGGTCTGCAGCGCGTCAATCAGGCGCAGAATCTCATGCATATTGCGTCCGGTGGTAAGCGGATAGTAAATCATCGCCCTCAGGATGCCGTTGGGGTCGATAACGAATACGCATCGCGAGGTTTCGGTCTTGCTCTCACCGGGCATAATCATCCCGTAGAGGGTGGCTACCTCCTTGTTCAGGTCGGCGATGATGGGGAAGGGGATTTCCACACCCGTTTTTTCCTTGATGTTGCGAATCCAGGCGATGTGTGAGTATACGCTGTCAATGCTCAACCCAAGCAGGTCCACTCCACGTTTCTGCAGCTCAGGGTAGATTTCGGTAAACGCGATGAACTCGGTGGTGCAAACAGGGGTGAAATCCGCAGGATGCGAGAACAGAATCAACCAGCGTCCGCGGTAGTCGGATAGCCGTATCACACCGTGTGTGGTTACAGCTTCAAACTCCGGTGCTGGTTCATTCAGACGCGGCAGCCCCACAGGCTTGACACCTTCGGCTGTGGCTTCGATGGACATCGCAGCACCTCCTTTGTCAAATTGTCCACCATACCCAGTAAGGGTACAGTGGTTTTTCTAATATGATTATAACTCGAAGTCGCTCCGTTGCCAAAGTCTGAAGCGATGGGTGAACAGAAGAATCGCGTTGTGATGATGACCTGGGGCATTCTGTTACCCCTCAGTGCGCCGGGTATTTGAGGCTGTGTCAAGACAGTACGCCCCATTCGCGCAAGACATCGATTACTGTCGGCTTAGGGTGCTGCCAGAGCCACTCTACTTTCAACCACAATCCTTCCAGAACCTTGCTGTGATATACCCCCTGTGATCCAGCCAGCGCCGTGCGGTATATACCGTCCTCTGCCATCTGGTAAAACTCCGCCTGCTTGCGCTCGGGGTCTATCAACCAGTATTCTCGCACACCCGCTTCTTCGTATTCATAAAACTTGTCGCCCCTGTCCCGCGCACGGCTTTCTGGGCTAATTACCTCCACCACCAGGTCTGCGGCGCCGTCCAGATAGGTCTCCTTCAAGCGGTGCAGATTCGTGTAGGAAACGAACAGGATGTCCGGGGAACGGCTGGAACTCGCCAGGCGCATCTGGAAGGGCTCGTAACGCACCTCGCCGACCTTGTTGTGACGCACGAATGCGCTGATTACCACAAGAAGGAACTCTGACACTCCTTGATGCTCTCCAGAAATTGGACTCATCAGCAATACCTCACCGTTCACCCACTCTGCGTGGGTATCTTCGTCCAGCCATTGCAGGAACTCTTCCAGGCTCATCTTTTGGGGGGCAGGCGCCTGAGCGATCATAAGTATCACCTCAGCCTTGATTATAGCATACTATGGTGCGTCATTACAGTACATCTTCCGGGATCTCAATACTATCCAGCCTTGCGCCCATCTTGGTTACCACCTGTGCTGCGGTGTATGCTGCCAGCTTGCCTGCCGCATCCAGTGGTAACCCTGCACACAATCCGTACAACAGCCCTGCAGCGTACATATCGCCTGCTCCAGTAGCGTCTATCGCCTCCACGCGGAATGCGGGTATCTCGTGTACTGTGTTCCTCGCTTGTATCAACGCGCCGCGGCTATCCATCGTCACTACCGCTATCTCGCAGTAATCCGCCAGTAGCCGCACAGCGTGGTGGGGATTGTCGGTTCCGCTCAGCTCCTGCGCCTCGCTGGCGTTGCCAATGAGTACATCCACGTGCTGCTCCAGCAACTGCTGGAAATCGTTCTTGTGGCGACGAACGCAGAAGAGGTCGGAGAGGCTAAACGCCACGCGCACGCCGGCTTTGTTCGCCTCCTGCATGGCGTGAAGCACCGCCTGCTTTTGGGATTCCGTATCCCACAGATAACCGGTAATATAGAGGTAGCGGCTCTGGCGCAGGTCGTCGACATTTACTTCGTCAGGGCGCAGTTGCTGGCTTGCTCCCAGGTAGGTGCACATGGTACGTTGAGCATCAGGGGTGAGCAAGATGAAGGACACACCTGTGCTGTCCCCGCCGATAGCAAGGTTCGGCTTCACACCTTTGTCGCTCAGACTACGCCGATAAATCGCGCCGTGCTCATCATCCGCTACCTTGCTGGTGTAACACGCCCTGCCCCCCAACAACGCCACACCAATCATCGTGTTCGCGCCCGAACCGCCTGCTTCTGAGTGTACCACGCTGTGGGCGAGGTGTTTCACCAGGAAACCACGCTGCGCTTCGTCAATCAGAAACATGCCGCCCTTCTGCAACCCCAGCTCCGAAAGCATCTTCTCGTCCACTCTCACCTGAACATCTACCAGCGCGTTACACATGCCGAAAACGTCGAAGACCATTCTTCACCTCCTCAACAGCGGTCGCAATTAGTTGTGTCTACCCGCATATTGCACTATAATATCGGCAGTAAGAGCGACTTCATGTTATACCTGTTCCCGTCTGTTACCTGCTGAGGTGGTGATCACAATGATATGGCAAATGTTGCGTATCGTGTGTGTTGCGCTGTGTTCCCTGTGGGCTTTGGTGGTTCTGGCATCGCTTATCAGCGCCGGTCTACATATTCAGCGATCGGACATGTTGCGAGCCAGAAAACAAGCGTTCGAAGCGGTGGGCGTGATGCGCGGCACGGGCAAACCAGTTATCGCTATGCTCCATCGTTCCAACAGGGAGAACCTGAACCTGGGCTATCCCCCTGCTACCGTGGTGAAGCGTGAGGAGGTATCTTTTGACCCCCTGGCGGTGCAAAAGGCTTTACCCAGAGCGAGCAAGCAGTTCTGGACATACGGCGGGGAGAACCTTGTCGAAGTGCGTGTGTTCGACGCCAACGCCGATGGTTGGCTGGATGTGTTGTTCCAGTATGACCTGGATACCCTGTTTGAGCCAACAGCGCATTTCGCCTACCTGTATACTGTAATCAACAACGAACCAGAGCCACTGCTCGTTGTGCAAGGGGAAAAGGCTCCTCTGCAGCGCGCCAGGCTCTCCGACGGCACATACGCCTTCTTCTCGCCGCGTACGGTGTGGCAAGGCAAAGCGTATCGCTGGAACGGCAGCGCGTACCGCCTGATGCCATATAACGGGGGGACGCTGCGCGCCGAGATAGTACGGCGAATGCTGGACGCCCCTGCGTGGGAATGGTTAGTCAGTCTCGCACCCGCCATTGCTCTGCTCCTTAACGGCTGGACATGTTGGAAGGCTTTTCGGGCGGGAAAAGTGACCGGAAGAGCGTACTGGACCTCGGTTTTTGCCCACTGGACGGTCGTACTCGGCGTGGGTTTGCTCTTCTGGTGGTGGCTATATCCTCGTTTTTACACTATTGGCTTCGTGGTAGTGCCCCTGCTGTTGCCGTGGCTGGTAGGGCTGGGAGTGGCAGGCGCACTCACTGCGGGGGGAATACGCTATAATAGAAGCAGAGGTGATAGCGATGGTGACTGTTCGGGCAAAACCGGAGGTACAGTACCCGGAGTCGGATGGTAGACCGATGGCGGAATCTCCCGAGCATCTTCATGTCATGCTGTCGCTCATCGCTACCCTGCAGGCGTATTTCGCTACCAGACAGGATGTGTATGTGGGGGGCAATCAGTTCCTGTACTGGATAGAGGGCAACCCCAGACAGCGTGTGGCTCTTGATGTCTATGTGGTGTTCGGTGTGCCCAGACGCCCCTGGCGCGCTACGTGGAAGGTATGGGAGATGGGCAAAGCACCTGACGTGATTATCGAACTCACTTCCCCCTCTACCGCCTCAGAGGACCTGGGACGAAAGTATCAGCTGTACCAGCGTCTGCGGGTGGAAGAGTACCTGCTGATTGACGTGAAGCACGAGTACCTGAAGGAACCCCTCAACCTGTATCGCCTGATGGAGGGAGAGTATCAGCGCGTGCCCAACCAGCGTACACCCTCCGAAGAGTGGCGTGCGCATAGCGAGTTGCTGGGATTGACCCTCGTGCTAACACCTGGCGAGACGGGCTATCAGGTGCGCCTATGGGAACCGCAGGGAGACCGATGGCTACTCAACCCCCTGGAAGTCGCGGAGCAGTACGAGCTGGCGCAACAACAATTGCTGGATATGAAAAGACGCTTCGCTCAGGAGGCGCAGACGCGTGCCCGACTCGAAGAGCGTGTACGCGAGCTGGAGGAAGAACTGCGCCGACTGAAGGAGGGTAGCAGGTAAGGTTATTGCAATCGCGCGAAGACCGCCTTTGCCACGCGCTTCAACACGGTTGGAACGCGCACACAGCTCAGGCGGTCGTACACAATATGCAGCAATAACAAGTAGCGGTTGCGCCGGCGGTCGGCGGGCGTATTGTGCGCTACCTTCCGCCCGAAGGTGATGGAGTGCACAAAACCCACTTCGCGGAAACTCCGCGAGCGATAGATGGATTGCCGTGCCACACGCCGAGGACCCTCCCACCGGATGGTATCATGCATCAGCAGGTAGCCCCCCTCCAGCAGCTTTGGGAACCACAGGTCGAAGTCCTGGCGCACCATCTCGTAGCGATGGTCGCCGTCGATGAACAGCAGCTCCACCGGCTGGTCAAACTGTGCAGCTGCGTCTGCAGAGGTTGCCACGATAGGCTCCACTAACTCTTCCACCCCCGCCCGGCGCAGGTTGGCAAGGAAATCGTCGTATGTCCATACAGGTTTTTCACTCCGCCGATGCTCTTCAGAACCCGTATGGGGGTCGATGGCGAACACTTTTGCCCCTGCTCCTGCCTGCGAACCCTTCGCCAACCATATTGTGGATTTGCCTTTGAAGGAGCCAATTTCCACAATGGCGCCCCTGCCTGTACAGGCTCGCGCCAGCTGGTAGAGAAGCGTTCCCTCTTCGACAGTCAGCCAGCCTTCCACCTGTTCAGTGAGCGCGAGCAACTCCTGCCGAACATCTGGCGGTATCGGTGGAGGGTTCACTGTCCCATCGATTCCATCACGAATTGCAACACTTGCTGGATATGCTCATCCCAGTAGTCCCACGTATGGGCGCCCGGGAACTCGTGGTAGACGTGCGGAATGCCCAGACCCTGCAGATGCGCGTGGAACGCGCGGTTATCCTCTATCAGAAAGTCCTCCACACCGCAGTCCAGCCACAATTTGGGCAATTGTGCTTGTTCCACCTTTCGTATCAGCGCGAACAGGTCCTTGTCAGAACCTTCCGGATTGTCTCCAAAGATGCGTCTAAAGTCGGGGAGCGTCTCATCGCTCACCACCCTGTGTCCAACACCTACCGCTCCCGACAGGCTGGCGGCGGCGACGAACCTGTCGGGATAGCGCAAAGCGAGGCTCATCGCGCCGTACCCGCCCATCGAGAGCCCGGCTATCGCGCGATGTTGGCGTTCTCGGGCGGCTGGGAAAACTCGTTCTGCCTGCCCTATCACGTCCTTCATGATGTGGTCTTCGTACGCCTCGCCGTTTACCCCGTTGGTGTACCAGCCTCTGCCGCCGTCGGGCATAACCACCATCAGCGGCAGGTCGCGCACATACCACTCGATCCGGCTGCGCCGGAGCCAGATAGAGGCGTCATCGGATAGTCCGTGTAGTAGGTAGAGCACCGGAAAAGGGCCCTCGCCGTTATCGGGCAGCACCACGACCATCTCCGAAGCTTTGCCCAGCGACTGGCTGAAAAACCGCACCTGACACAGCGCCATGTACCAAACCTCCTTCGCTCTGTACGCCAGAATGTCCACCTTCTGCAGGGAGAATATGTGGTTTTACCGTTCATTTAACCCGCGTGCAGAGGATGTCCTTCCACTCGCGGTTTGACGCTTCGCCCACCACAGGTTATAATGTGCCCGTAGTGACTTGGGGAGGCGATAGGAATGCCAGAGGAACCGGTAACTTACCGACAGGCAGGGGTAGACATCGACGCAGCACACGCCGCGCTGCTGCGTATGAAAGAGCTCATCCGAACTACCCAAACGCCAGAGGTTTTGGCGGACGTAGGCGCATTCGGCGGGATGTTCCAGATGGACCTCAGCCGCTACCGACA
>JANWYZ010000174.1 GCA_025054895.1 bacterium
CGCGGCGGCGGTTAGCAGATGCTCGGGCTTGGCGTTGTCTGTAATTAGACGCTTCCATGCAAGCCTCGCCGCTTCCAGATACCGCTGTGCTTTTGGGCGCAGGGAGGGTATGGTGGAAAAGGTACGAGCGGCGCGAGCCCACACCGCTGCGCAGACGGCGGTCGCTTCATGCGTGGGTGGAAGCAGTCGTCTCTCTTCTTGCAACCACTGGACGTTTTCTCGCCTCGGCGCGGCGTGCTCGTGAATGCGGTCGTACACCGCTCCTGCCTGCGCTCCCTCGCGGATCTGCATCTTGAGTAGCCAGTCCAGCTCCCACGCTGCCTCGTCCAGAATATCCGGCACACCGTTGCCCGACTCAGGAATGTTCAACTGTCCGTCGGTAAATGCTGCGGGCTTCAAGTCGTACAGGTCCAGCATGAAGAAGAGAGGATAACGCACCCACGGGGGGTACTTATTGTGATCGCCGGCGTCGTGCCAGCCGCCAGTGACATCGCGCGGGTCTGTGCCTTCGCGCGTTACCGCCTGCTTATCGCCCAGATGGCACGCGGGGCGGGCAAAATCGGCTGCGAACTGCTTGCTCAGCTCCATGCCGCAGCGCTGCAGGTAGTAGAAGCGCGTGGCGTCCACAAAGAGCCTGTCGTAGATTCCCTCCCGAATCTCGAACTGCGGCGAAGCTTCCAGCCCATTCGCCTCGATGCGGTACTTACCCGGTCGCCTGACCGCGCTAAAATCGGCTTCCACCACCGTATCGCCAGATACGGGGTCATTCTCCCTGACAAGGCGCGTGTCGCCTTCATACACCGTTCTACCGGAACCGACCTCTACCACACGAAACCGTTTCACCGGCGCACTGATCTTGGCAACCTTGACCATTTGGGGCAGATATCCCAACTGGTTGACCTTTATCGGAGGGTGTTGCTTCTCCGGCGAGGTGGTCGCAAAGCGTATGTCCCGCAGGTAAACGGTCATCGGCTGCGGCTCGCCGTCGTTGAAAAGCACCACCTTGATGCAATCATCGAGCTCCACGCCCCGAGCATCGCGGATGAGGTCCGCGATGGGAATGCGCACCTTCTGCCATTCTCTGGAAACGGTCACATAACGCCCAACAGGCACGACCGCGTTCACATCCGTATCGGGACCGGCTCCGTCCCTATCCGAGTCGGCAAAGCCAATCAGCAGCCGTTCCCCACCGCTTTCCCCCTTGACCTCAAACTCCATCACTCCGTCGGGCAGATAGTCGTCCAGATACCAACGTACCCAACCTCGCCGCGCCAGCCCGATGCCCCAGCTGCCACCACTGCCAGTCACCTGCACTTTCAGCGCAGGCTGTCCATCCACCTCTACCACAGGGACCTGTCCGTTCACGTTGGCTACGGCGCATCCGCCCACGGCAAACTGGTAACCATCGGAGTAGGAAGGTGGTGTGAGGCGAGTAGTGATAGCGGTCACCCGTTGGGGAACGTGGACTGCCTCACCCTGTACACATCCATTGCACATCACCAGCACACCCAGGAAGAGTAGCCACAGTAGACGCATTAGCCAGCACCTCCTGTAACTTCTTTTCGCGACCTGAGGGGCTTAATCCTTGCTTTTGTGTTAATCATTGAACCACCTCGCGACGCGCATAGCTGGCGTTTCACAAGGAGGTAGGGAGGACGCATGTAGTCGCTGGCAACAGGGGCTATGCTCAGTCAAGCGTGTTAGCACACACCGCTGCCTGTGTAAGCGCGCTATGCCTCCACCCACAGCTTCGAATCCTGACGTACCTTCACCACTACCGTCTGACTGCGAGGCAGTCGGCAGCGGATGCTGGCGATATAACCGTCCTCCGTTATCTGTAAGACGGGATGCTCGCAGTCGCGCACAGGTTGCGGCTTCCATCCCAGCTCCTGTAAGTCCCTCGCCCAGCGCTTCTGGTTCTCGTAGAAGCCTTTCTGGGCGTAGTACAGCTTCATCAGCTCCACACGGGCGGGGTAAGTAGGGTCTGGGCGAAAACGCGCTCTACCGGGCAGCGCGGTGCTGAACTGTACGTATCCCCAGCGCTCTGGACGATGCATATCGATAGCCCCTTGTGGCGTCCATACCCAGTTATCCTCGGGCGTGTTGGGTACCTTCCTGTAACGCCCGTTCACCACGCGCACCTGCCACTCTACGCGTGAGAAGTTCACGCGCCACTGGTCGCCGTTGCGCGGTGGGCATGGACAGCCTGCGAACTCTGCCAGTACCTCCCAGGGTATCGCCATCTCCACGCTCCAGCCTTTGTCCCTGTCGAAGGGGTTATTCAGCGTGCCCTCAATGTGCACCGCCGTTTTTAAGCCGGGTATCTCCCACTCGTTCAGAGCGGGACCACCGTCGCGATAGGGTTTAGGTAAGCGCAGGTCCCACACGGTGTTTAGCGCATTGATTTCTATCTCATAGTAGTTGTGGTTGTCTCCATCGGGGTCGATGAACACCTCGAAATCGTTGTCATGGAAGATAACCGAATCATGCTCCGTTAGCGTTGCCCATACGTGCGGTTCCTCCATCTCCGCGCCGATGTAGAAGTACTGGTCATCCCACAACATCTTGGCTCGCGTGCGAAAACGAGGGCGCGGACGGATGTCGCCTTCAATGTCTACAAAGTCTTCTGTCCATGCAGCGGTTTGCCACGCTTCATCATCCAGCTTGCCGTCTATCACCAGCGGTTTGCGTGCGCGATAGCAGATGTAATGGCGAGGATAAGATACCTCCTGCATACGAAGCCTCCTCTCACAACGCAAGGCGAAGGTCAACAGGTATTGTTTGCTTTTCTCCAGGTGAAAGTCAAAGACCTGCATCGGGCAGGTGCAGTCATCCGGTTAGCCCAGCGGGCGACAGAGCAAGTGAAATTATGTAAAAATGATACAATTTTGTGAGGATTTGCGGTATACTAACCGTAGATTGAGATACATTCTGGAAGGTGTAAGCCTATGGAGCAAAATCTGGCGAAAGATTTTATGCAACGTATCGATGTGCTCTCCGCCTTGGACGGACGCATTGCCCGCAAGCTGGAACAGGAAGCGCAGGAACGGTTTGTACGCCGTCGCGACCCCGTTTTTGAGCCCGGCGATCCCGAAAACGAAGTGTACATTGTGAAAGAGGGGCGCGTGAGGGTGTATCGTCAATCGCCCGCAGGTAAAGAGATTTCGCTCGCGTTGTTTGACCCCGGCGAGATGTTTGGTGAGATGGCGCTGTTTTTTCCCTCAACGCGGGTGAATACCGCTGAGGCGCACGAGGACACCGAGCTGTACGTAGTACCTGTAGAGACCTTCCAGCAGTGGATGCAAGAAGATAATGAGGTGAAGCAGCTGGTGCTGTACATCATGGCAGATCGGCGACGCGCGATGGAGCAGAAGGCGGCAGAGCTGGTGGCGCTGGAAGTGCCACAACGCATGGCGAAAACTATCCTGTGGCTGTTCGACCGTTACCGCACCGATATTATCGCTGGCAAAATCGCGCTGAATATTCGCCTGACGCACCACGAGATCGCCAGTCTATCGGGCACTACGCGCGAAACCGCTACACTCATTCTCAACCGCTTCCGCCGAGACGGTTACATCGACTTCTTCGGGCGGCGGATGGTCCTGTTGAACGAAGCGGAGCTGGTGCGTATCGCTACAACGTACGAATAACTCGGCTTGGTGGAGTTGATGCAGGGCGAGTTACTCGGACTGTGCTAGACATGCAGCACGCCCTGCGCCTGGTTTGATAGAAACGTCGCCGATATTCTTGCCCTCTCCTGGGGCAACCAGGAGAGGGCAGTACTGTCTTTCGTCTGCGTACAGGAGGTATGTACGGCCTACATCTCTTTGCGCACTCCAGAATCGCCAACACCAAAGCCTTGCTCTCACGCAAAGAGAGACGTGCGCAAAAGGAACCCCTGTTCTCAACAGCCAACCCTGATTATGGAATACCTTGCGAAGAGGAGGACGACATGCCAAAGTTTCGGGTTGGCTTCATTGGCACGGGGCGCAAACCAGAACGCCCCAGCCGACTTGGTTTTGCTATGGCGTATGCCCACGCCGAAGGCTATCAACAGCTGCCGGACTGCGAACTGGTCGCCTGCGCCGATATCGTGGAGGAGAACGCACGTGCATTTGCTTCAGTGTATAACACGAAAGTCTATACCAGTCACCGGGAGATGCTTGAGAAGGAGCAACTGGACATCGTGAGTATCAGCACCTGGCCCATGACGCACGCGGCACTGGTGATTGACTGCGCAAAAGCAGGTGTGAAGGCGATACATTGCGAGAAGCCAATGGACTACACCTGGGGCGCGGCGCGTCTGATGGCGCAGGAGTGCGAGCGGCGTGGTGTAAGGCTCACCTTCAACCACCAGCGTCGCTTCGGCAAGCCGTTCCGTATGGCGAAGCAACTGCTGGACGAAGGCGTGATAGGCAAACTGGTGCGGGTGGAGTTTGGCGCAGGTAATCTGTACGACTATGGCACACACAACTTCGACATGTGCAACTACTTCAACGGAGAGTCGCCAGCCGAGTGGGTCATGGCGCAAATCGACTATCACACCGAGAACCTTATCTTCGGCACCCACAACGAGAACCAGGCTTACGCGCTGTGGAAATATCCGAACGGCGTATGGGGGGTAGCCTCTACGGGCGCTGGCGCGTGGTTGATCGGCGCACATCACCGCATCATCGGCAGCGACGGGATTATTGAACTGGGTAGTATGGAGCCGGGCGCGCCTGCACTGCGATACCGCCGGTTCGGAAAGGGTGAATGGGAAACGGTGGACTGTGGGGGAGAAGATATGCACGGACCCGGTTACATCGAGCGCGCCATCGCCGACATCGTAGCTGCCTTGCGCGAGGGACGCGAGTCAGAGTTGTGCGCTCGCAACGCGCTCAACGCTACCGAGATTATCTTTGCGTGCTACGAGTCGGTTCGGCGACGAGGGCGAGTCGACCTGCCGCTTACCATCGCCGACAACCCGCTGGTAGACCTGGTAGAGCGCGGGGAGATAAAGCCTCAGCCGGAGAGATAACGCCAGACGGTCTGTCAAAACCGGATGTGCTGGAGGGTCATGCTCTGTCATGACCCTCGTCATGAGCTCTCTGCCGTTCGATATGGTAGATGCCTTGCAGCAACCATCACTGAAAGAACGAGAACGTGCGCTGGGAGTAGTATATACCCCTTCCGCGCTGGTAGAGTTCATGGTGCGCTTAGCCCGACCTGCGCGCAGTGGTTGTCGGGTGCTGGAGCCTGCCTGTGCGGATGCACCCTTTCTCGCCTCCTTCATCCGGCGCTACGGTTGCGGGTATCAACTGTATGGCGTTGAAATAGACACAGCACACCTGAGTCGCGCCCGCGCCAACGTGCCTCAAGCCACTTTCATTGAGGCGGATTTTCTGTTGTGGGAGCCCTCGTCTTGCTTCGATATTATCCTGGGTAACCCGCCATACGGCATCATCGGCGACGGATCTCATTATCCCATTCACACGCTAAAGGAGCGTAAGACGCTGTATAGACAGCGGTCGCGTACCTGGTATGGCAAGTTCAACATCTATGGGGCGTTTATCGAGCGCGCGGTGGACCTGCTTTCTCCTGGTGGAAAGCTGGTGTTCGTCGTCCCTGCGAGCTGGCTGGTGCTGGACGATTTTCGCCTGCTGCGCGCTTACCTGGCTCAAGTGGGTGGATTGCAGGTTTACTATCTGGGAAAGGTCTTTCCGAAGCGCAACGTGAGTGTAGTGGTGCTGGTAGTAGAAAAGGGCGGTGAGGGTTTGGAGCTATACGATGGTGCAGAGGAGCTCGCAGTGGTCAAGCCGGCTTATGCTGGCGAGATGATTCGGTTCGAAAGACGCGAGTGGCTGGAGTTTGAGCAGAATGGTGTGCCGCTGGGGGATCTGTTCCACGTCCGCTTCGCGGCGCGCAGTCCTGAGGTGCGCAAGCACCCGGCGGTCTCTACCGAAGCGCGCCCTGCATACGTACCCATCCTTACGGGACGTAACTTACATGCAGGCTGGATAGACTACAAGACCTGCTACTCAGGGCTGTGGATGCCTCGTGAGCGAGCAGTGGAACTGCGTTCGTTTTATGGTTTTCCCCATCTGGTGGTAGCGCATACGAAAGGCGCGCGGGTTGTGTGCGCGTACGACGAACGCTGTTACCCATGGCGCGAGGAGTTTCACCTGGTGCCGAAAAGGGAAGGTTTAGACCTGCTGGCTATGATGCACTACCTGAACGGCGAGCCCGTTCAGCGTTACGTCAGCGATCTCTACAGGGACTTCGTGCCGCATCTCACCGCTTCCATGTTGAAACGGATACCTGTAGAACGTTCTATGTTGCCATATTTCGGCAGACCACTCTCGCGCAACGCAAATGTCACCCTGAGCGGTTAGCCAGGGGGCTCAAGGTATTGTTGGAAGGAGATGCTTCGCTTTGCTCAGAAGGACAACCGCTTCGTGCCGTGCTGAACGTAATGCTTTTTAATGTTGTGCTGAGCGTCAGCGAATGTGAACAAAGTGTCACGAAGGAGAGTTTCTTCGCTCCGCTCAGAATGACAGGGTTTAGAATAGCAAGGTCCGTCGCGCCGTTCCGCGCAGGACAACTTTGCGTGAGGTAAAGGAGATAGACC
>JANWYZ010000175.1 GCA_025054895.1 bacterium
CGCGTGGGTGAGCAGGTGGAGATAGTGGGTTTACACCCGGAGACTCGCACGACGGTAGCGACCTCGTTGGAGATGTTCCGCAAGACGTTGGATCAGATACAGGCTGGCGACAACGCTGGGGTATTGCTGCGCGGTGTAGACCGCAAGGAGGTAGAGCGTGGGATGGTGTTAGCGAAGCCTGGCAGCATCACGCCTCACACGAAGTTTGCGGCGGAGATATACGTATTGACGAAGGAGGAGGGCGTCACACTCCGTTTTTCAGCGGGTATCGTCCTCAGTTTTACTTCCGCACGACGGACGTGACTGGCACGATGAAGTTGCCGGAGGGTGTAGAGATGGTGATGCCTGGGGACAACGTGCGGATAGAGGTAGAGTTAATCGCTCCGATAGCGATGGAGGAGGGCTTGCGCTTTGCGGTGCGCGAGGGAGGTCACACGGTGGGCGCAGGCGTGGTCACCAAGATTATGGAGTAAGAGCAGGGAATAGCGATGGCAAGCAAGAATAAGGAAAACCGCATAATTATCACGCTGGCTTGCACCGAGTGCCGTTCGCGCAACTATACTACCACCAAGAACCGGATTAACGATCCGGACAGGTTGGAGTTGCGTAAGTATTGTCCTCGCTGTCGCCACCATGTGGTGCATCGCGAGGTAAAGTAAACGGCTTCTGCGGGCAGGTTGTTACCTGCCCCGGTGTGCAGGGGTGTAGCTCAGTCTGGTAGAGCACCGGTCTCCAAAACCGGCGGTCGGGGGTTCGAATCCCTCCACCCCTGCCATTTGTATGTCAATTCAAAGATTCAGAGAGAACACCAATATGGGCACGGTTAAGACCAAAACAAAAGAGGCAGAGCGGGCGAAGCCGGCATCTTCGGGAGCTGGTAAACCCCCGATTCGCCGAACGCCTAGTCTCGAGCGCATTCGTCGCTTTCTTAACGACGTGTGGATAGAACTGAAACGCTGCGAGTGGCCCACACGGGAACAGGTTATCCGTTCCACAATGATTGTGCTGGGCTTCATCGCGGTGATGAGCATATACATTGGGGTACTGGATGCAGTGCTGTCGTGGGTTACGCGAGCGCTGAAGCTATTCTGAGGGTGGGCAATGCAAAAGCAGTGGTATGCGGTACATACCTACGCCGGTCATGAGAATAAAGTAAAGACCGCTATAGAACGGCGTGCGGAAGCAATGGG
Source organism: bacterium (assembly GCA_025054895.1). Taxonomy (GTDB): domain Bacteria; phylum Armatimonadota; class HRBIN16; order HRBIN16; family HRBIN16; genus HRBIN16. The sequence continues at coordinate 1,191 of JANWYZ010000175.1, forward strand.
CTTGCGCGACCGCATCTTTCGTATCCTCGTGCCCACCGAACAGGAGATGCGCACCCGTCAGGGCAAGAAGGTGACTGTCAGCCGCAAAATCTTCCCTGGTTATATCCTGATCGAGATGATACTGGACGAGCAGACCTGGTATCTGGTAAAGAGCACGGCTGGCGTCACGGGCTTCGTAACCTCCGGAGATAAGCCGGTACCCCTGCAGGAGAAAGAGGTAGAGGCTATCCTCGAAACGGTGGAGGGCACGCAGAAAAAACCTCGTGTGGCATGGCAGCCCGGCGAACAGGTGCGTGTGGTCTCCGGTCCGTTTACCGATTTTCACGGCACCATCCAGGAGGTGCTACCAGATAAAGAAAAAGTGCGCGTCCTGATCTCCCTCTTCGGGCGGGATACGCCGGTAGAGTTCGATTTTGAACAGGTGGAGAAAATCGCATAGGGCGCACGAAAACGGAGGGTTTACGTTGGCGAAAAAGATTCTGGCTGTGGTCAAGATACAGATTCCGGCAGGTAAGGCAACCCCTGCACCGCCCGTCGGTTCTTCGCTGGGACCGTACGGTATCAACATGATGGAGTTTATCAAGCAGTACAACGAGCGTACCGCCTCGCAAATGGGTTCCATCATACCGGTAGAAATCACCATCTATGAGGATCGCTCGTTCAGCTTCGTTACCAAAACACCGCCTGCTTCGGAGCTGTTGCGCAAAGCGGCGGGCATCGAGAAAGGTTCCTCCACCCCTAACCGGCAAAAAGCGGGCAAAGTGACCGTGGAGCAGCTGCGCGAGATCGCGCGTACCAAAATGCCCGACCTCAACGCCAATGACGAAGAAGCAGCCATGAAGATTGTGGCGGGAACCGCCCGCTCGATGGGAATTGAAATCGTACCTTCCTAGAAGTACCGTTTTGTTGTCATCCGGAGCGAAGCGAAGAATCTCACCCTTTCACCCCGAAGAGATGTATCGCTTGCGCTTCGTATGACAGGCTGTGGGAGGGGTACCCCCGAAATACACCACAAGGAGGAAAAAACGATGCCGCAACACGGCAAACGTTACCTGGAAGCGAAACAGAAGGTTGATCGCGCCCGACTGTATGGCGTACGCGAAGCATTGGAGCTTGCGAAGTCACTGGCAAACGCCGGTTTCGATGAGACCATCGACATCGCCGTCAACCTGGGCGTAGACCCGCGGCACGGCGACCAGATGGTGCGCGGCACCACTACCCTACCTCACGGCACTGGCAAGAAGATAAAAGTAGCAGTGTTTGCCAAGGGGGATAAGGCAGAAGAAGCGCTCAACGCGGGGGCGGATGTAGTAGGCGCGGAAGACCTTATCCAGCAAATCCAGCAAGGCTGGCGCGATTTCGATGTGCTGGTTGCTACCCCCGATATGGTTCCACAGGTAAGCCGTTTGGGACGCCTGCTCGGTCCGCGAATGCCCAACGCCAAATCAGGAACGGTGACCAATGATATCGACCGCGTAGTGCGTGACCTGAAGCAAAGCAAGCGGGTGGCGTTCCGGGTGGAGAAGGCGGGCATTATCCACATGCCTATCGGCAAGGCGTCCTTTGAGACCGATCAACTGGTGGAGAACTTCAGCGCAGCACTGAACGCGCTGTTAAAGGCGAAGCCTGCGGCTGCCAAGGGTCGCTACCTGCGCGGAATTACGGTTTCATCCACTATGGGACCCGGTATCCGTGTGGACACGCAGGAAGCGCAAAAACTGGCGGAGACGGCAGCGTAACAGGCTCCGTATGCACCAGTAGACTGGAGGGCGAGGCTCCTGCCGAGCCGTCTGCGTGGTCGCGACTGAGCGCGACCCTCCAATTCCACTCCTTTGTCATGCTGAGCGCAAGCGAAGCATCTCGTCTTTCTTGTCATGCTGAGCGCAAGCGAAGCATCTGTCTGCAGCAAGCAACCGAGATTCTTCGCTGACGCTCAGAATGCGAGTCGGTGATAAAGGTCAGGTGGAACTATCAGGAGCAGTGTATGACAGACAAACGCTGGGTGCTAATTACCGGCATGTCGGGGTCGGGCAAAACACTTGCCTCGCATATCTTCGAGGACCTGGGCTATTTTTGCGTGGACAACCTGCCCCCCCGCCTGCTGCCGATGCTGGTGGAATTAAGCAAAGAACATCCTCAGCAGATGCAGCACGTGGCGCTGGTTATCGACACTCGTTGTGGTGAGATGTTTGCGGAGACTTTGCCCAACGTGCGTCGCGCCGCCGAGCAGGGTGTATCTATTCGGATACTCTTCCTGGACTGCAGTGACGAGATACTGGTGCAGCGTTTCAAAGAGACGCGCCGCAAGCATCCTCTCTTCCACAAGCATCCTACCATCCTGCAGAGCATCCGCGCAGAACGCGAGCTGCTGGAGGAGGTGAAAGCGAGCGCAGACAAAGTGATAGATACCTCCTCGATGGCGCCTCACGAGTTGCGCGCCTCTATCGAGGACGATTATCGCGTCATGGAGCAAAAGGTAGGTATCGCGGTCAATGTGGTGTCGTTTGGCTTCAAATATGGTATTCCTTCTGAGGCGGACCTGGTATTTGATGTGCGATTTCTCGCGAATCCACACTACATCCCGCACCTGCGCCTTCTGGATGGGCGCGACTCACACATCCGCGAATACGTACTCGCCGACCCGCTGGCTGGCGATTTTATCCACAGGCTCCAGGAACTGATTGAGTTCACACTGCCTCAGTACATCCGCGAGGGCAAAGCGTACCTGACTATCGCCATTGGTTGCACGGGCGGACGGCACCGCTCGGTGGTGATTGCCGAGCAGATAATGCAGTTTCTGAAACAAAAAGGCTACCGGGTGTATGTGCAGCATCGTGATGTGCGGCGCCAGCCGCCGCTGCCGGAGGCGGAGTAGACAGCCATGCGAAACGGATGGAGCCTGAATCAAATGCTTCACCTGCCCAGCGCCCGCTGGCTGATGCCCGGAATGCTGGTCAAACGCTGGCTCTTGCTGGCGATGGTAGGCACGGTCATTATGTTCGGCGGAGTGCTGATCCTTATCGATGTACAGTCTCCCGAGTGGCTCTCATGGCTGCACCGACAGGTGCAGGCGGTATCTCAGCGTTTCACCCCCGGTTCACATGGGCGCATCGTGTTGACTATCGCAGGAGCGGGCATTGCACTAACAGGGCTGGCTATGAGCCTGATAGGGGTACGGGGGCTGGTGCGCACGGTTGCCTGTGCCATAGACCCCGTAGCGGGCAGACGGCTTGCACACATCATCTACAACCGACGCAACCTGCAGCTCGGTCCGCAGCTGGTGGCGGTAGGTGGAGGGACCGGACTTTCCACGTTACTGCGTGGTCTCAAGCAGTACTCCAGCAACGTAACCGCTATCGTTACCGTCACCGATGATGGAGGCAGCTCGGGCAAGCTTACCGAACAGTTCGGCGTACTGCCGCCGGGTGATATCCGTAACTGTCTGGTTGCCCTTGCCGATGCCGAACCGATCATGACCGAACTGTTCCAGTACCGTTTCCGCGGCAGCGAAGGATTAGGCGGGCACAGTTTCGGCAACCTGCTTATCGTTGCCATGACCAACATCACAGGCGACTTCGAGCGCGCCATCCGTGAAACCAGCAAGGTTCTGGCAATACGCGGGCGCGTGTTGCCGTCCACGCTGGACCATGTACGCTTGCGGGCGAAGATGGAAGACGGTTCTTACATCGAAGGGGAAACCGCTATCGCAAGCTCGCCTCTCAAAATCCGACAGATGATGCTGACCCCCCCCAGCGCTCGCCCTCTGGATGAAGCGTTACAGGCTATCCGCGAGGCGGAAGTGATTGTGTTGGGACCAGGCAGCGTGTTTACCAGCGTCATCCCCAACTTACTGGTAGAAGGTATCGCTGAAGCCATCCGTGGTAGTCACGCCCTGCGCGTGTACGTTTGCAACGTGATGACCCAGCCGGGCGAAACCGATGGATTCACCGCGAGCGACCATATCCGCGCCATTGAGGCGCACTGTCCACCTCGTCTTTTCGACTATGTGCTGGTAAACACCACACGCCCTTCCTCTGAACTGATGGAACGTTACCGACAATCGGGGGCAGAGTTTGTGGAGCCCGATATAGACCGCATCCGCGCGATGGGCTATCGCACCGTTGTCGGTGATTTTATCAGCCAGACCGATGTAGTGCGTCACGACCCGCACAAACTAGCCGACGCTATCCTGCACCTTCTCAGCCGCAGGAAGTGAAGAAGTACCCGGCGTGTGTAACTGTTGCACCGCTGCGAGCGACAGCAACACCACCCCCAACCCTATCCAGAAAGGAATACGATAGTCATCCAGAGCGCTCCACAATACTCCTCCCAGCACCGGCATAATCACCGCAGCTACATGGTTCATTGTCGTGCCCATTGCCAGGCTGGGGGTTAGCTCGCCGTGACGGACGATACGGTTCAAATAAACGGTAATACCCATACTGAAGGCGAAGAGTACACTATCGGTCACAAACAGCACGTATAACCAGTGGACATCTCGGAGAAGCGCGTACCCTGCAAAGACACAGGCAATCAGGGCATAGTATAGCGTGAGCGACTTCTTCTCACCATAGCGATCCACCAGCCGCCCAACCATCGGCGCGACAAGTGCCCCCAGCGCTGCGTTCAGAAAAGCCAGTGAGAGCATTGTCTGAACCGGCGTTTGATAAACCAGTATCAGCACATAAGACGCGAAGGTGCTGAATATCTGGCGACGACATCCTTCCAGAAAAGTCAGCACGTAGTACAGGCTGTACTCTCGTCGCAGGATAACAGGTTGACGCACACCGCTGGATGCGTGCGACGAGAGCAGGAACGCGAGCACCCCAGCACAAGCGATCATCGCGCCCGCGACAAAAAACAGCAACTTATAGGAGAGATACGTTTTGAGGAACCGCGCTGCCCCCAACGCCACCAGCACTGCTATCGAGCCAATTGCGCTCATCCGTCCTAAATGCCTTCCGCCTTCGCGTCCACCTGCCAGCGCCAGCGTGATAGAGGGCGATACCGACGACCACAGGTGAAAACCGACGGACCACCAGACGTTGAAGCCTACCAGCACCCAGTAGCTCCCCGCCATACCTGTTGCACCGATCCCCAAAGCGCAAACCAACAGCGCCAGTCCTGCCAGCCTCGGTTCAGCAAACGCCACCAGCGTGCCCGCAATGGGCGCGGTGAGCAAACCCGGCACTTCGCGCAGTGATTCCAGCACACCCAGCTGACGTGGAGTAACGCCCAGTACCTCGCGGATGAAGTTCTGGAAGATACCGTTGTATACAGCGAAGCCGAAGGCGAAGCAAAAAGTAAGGGCGCCAAACAAGCCCCAGTCCCGTCGCAAAGAGGTTTGGCTTATCTGCTGAGAGTACATTGTGCATCCATGATTCAACAGTGACCGGGCGTTATCCTGTGTAGCGT
>JANWYZ010000176.1 GCA_025054895.1 bacterium
CTACCCTGCGCTGGATCACGGAAGAGGAAAAGGAGCAAGAAGCGGTTGCTGCAAGTAAATGATGCGACGAGTACTTTTCTTCGGTACGAGCGAGTTCGCCGTGCCCTCCTTGCTTGCCCTGCTGCAGGCGGGCTATGACCTGCCCGTAGTGGTAACACAACCCGACCGCCCCACGGGTAGACACCTGCGTCTGCAGCCCACCCCCGTGCGTCGCGCCGCCGAGGAGAGGGGACTAACCGTGTGGACGCCCGAAAAGGTGCGCCGCCGCGAGTTTCTGGAACAGGCGAGGCAACTGGCTCCCGACGTGATTGTGGTTGCTGCTTTCGGTCAGATTCTTCCCCAAGCGCTGTTAGAAATGCCCTCCAGCGGCTGGGCGTTGAACGTGCACGCCTCGCTGTTGCCCAGGTATCGCGGCGCCGCGCCCATCCAGCACGCTATCCTGAACGGCGAAACCGAAACCGGCGTGACCATTATGCAGATGGAACCTACACTGGATACCGGTCCTATCCTTTCGCAACGCACCTGTCCCATCCAACCTGAAGACGATGCAGGCACGCTGGAGTCCAGGCTGGCGCAATTGGGCGCAGAGCTACTGGTAGAAACCCTGCAAGCTCTCGAGAAGGACACGATTACTCCCAAACCGCAAGACCACTCTCTCGCCACCTACGCCCCGCCGATCGCGCGCGAACACAGCATCATTCACTGGGAGGAGACAGCGCAACGGACGTGGCATCGCGTGCGGGCGATGTCACCCAGACCGGGCGCAGGCTTCTTCTGGGGTGAAAGGTGGGTGAAGGTGTGGCGATGCTTGCCGCTGGACCAGAGGACCGAACTGCCGCCGGGCACAGTGCTACGGGTAGAACGAGAGATGGTGCAGGTTGCCTGCGGCGAGGGTACAGTGCTACAGCTGTTAGAGGTGCAACCCGAAAGCCGCCCCCGCATGAGCGCAGGCGATTGGGCGCGAGGGGCGAGACTACCAGATCGGCTTACATCGCCCACACCCACTTGAGCGCAATGCGCTCGGAAAATCGCCGCGAGTTGGGGTCGCCGATGATGATATACAGGTCCTGTCCTACTCCACCCGCGCTGCGGTAGGCGAGATACCAGTTCACATCGCCGTCGCGCCGTACCAAACGTGCGCTCAGGGCGCGCAACTCGTCGAACTCCCAGCTGATGGTCAGGATATACCGGTCGCGGTTCTCGTCAAAGCGCAGGATGGAGCCGTTCACCCCCACATCGAGCTTACCAAACAGCCTGCGAGTAACACCAAAACTGATGAAGCGAATGTCCCTGTCCGACCGCTGGCCGAACTCGTAACCTACCTCCCATTGCTGAAAACGGTTGCTGACGTTACCCTCCAGGCGTATCTGGTATACCCTGTCGTGTGTGCCTTCGAAAGTAGCTACCTCGTGCTCGAGACTAATCTGGTAGTCGCTGCGCAGCGTTATGCCTAAGGACGCCTGAACGCCTTTCTCAAACGGAGTGCCGTCGCAGTGAGTGTAATCGCGCAGGAACACATCCGCCTCCACCTCGCGGATGGGTCCCTGTCGTATTTCGTTATCATAGCGAGTGTACCACGATAGCCCCTGGCGGTCGGTAAAGTAGATAAGCCCCAGCGAGGCACGGAAATCAGGGTCAATACGCATCCAGCGCAGCCCGCTGAACCAGCGAGGCACTTCATAGTTCAGCGTCACGTCAGTCGCCACACCGCCCGTATCTGCTTCGCGGGCGTAAATCCACTTACCACCCACCCGGAAATTGCCAAAACGCACGTTTCCGCTAACGCCGTAGGCATCATGTTGAGGATGGTCTCTGCCTCGGCGAAGCAGTCCGTACACGCTCCACCCGCCTCGCTCTCCCATAGAGTAACGCAGATGAGCTACCGATGTCCTGTCCCGATTGCCGCGGAACGTGCTGAGCACGCCGAGCGACAACATCGAATTCAGGTTGCCAAATACCTTCAATCCTGTATCGAACTCCGTGATACGCTTGCTGTAGAACAGTCGTCCTATGCCGTAAGGTTCCGTCAGGTCAAAATAGCGGATACCCTCCATGAAGAATGGGCGCGTTTCCTCCACAAATCGCTCACTACGGCTGAACTCGATACCCTCTACTGCTCCCTCGATGTTGCGAAAGTCGGGGAACAGGCTCAGTACACCGGTGAGCTGAGGCGTCGGGGTATAGCGCACATCCAGTCCAGCACGTATCTCTTGCTTCCCCTCATCTTGCCATTCAGGCGTCAGGTAGCTCATGAGCTGCAGAGATTTGCGGTTGGAGGTTTTCGGGGGCTGCACCCCTTGCCAGATGCCCATCAGTTCGGGACGACGCATCGGGGTCACGTTGCTCCAGAAGTAGTCAATGCGCGTGCGAGCATGGTCGCGCTTGAAGTTGATGCTCATGTTCACCGCGCCGTTGGTGTTGGGATAGTTGAGCACCTCCCAGGGAATACGCATCTCCGCAGTCCATCCATCAGCCACCCGTTGCACCGCCGCCTGCCATATCCCTCGCCATTCTCGCTTGGCGGCGCGTCCTCCCGCGATACGCTCATTTTGAGTGCCCAGCGCGTTGACAATGAATGCGGAGATGCCTCCCCAGTTTCGGGAAAAGAAGGGGTCTATCTGGAACGTGACAGTATCCTCTCCCGGGAACTCGGAACCGGGGCGAATTTCCCTCGCCACAATTGCTTCAGGTTGGCTATCATGGCAGTAGAAAGCCACGTAGATGGCGTTGCTATCGTACAGGATATACGCCTCGGTCTGGTCCGCAGCGAGCTTACCAGTGTAGGGGTCGACGAACTCCTTCGCTACTGGCGCGTTACGCCATGCCTCGTCATCCAACCGTCCGTCGATGGTTGGAGGCGTGCTGGTTTTAACTGCAGGAATGGTGCGGGGCGAGAGCGGCGACGCTCTGAGCGAACCCGTGAACGCGAGGCATAACACTACTACCACACAAATATACACAACGCTTTTTCCCACCACTGTGGATACCTTAACTCCTTGATCTTAATCGTTTTATATTGTACCCCATAAAAGCCCCAGAAGCCAAATGAAATGATGGGCTTGTCCGTGTACAACAGAGTGATACCGTAAAATCACGACATAGAGCATAAGCACCCAGCGCCAGCCGAACGGCTGGCTGAGACGGTTGCGCGTCTGTCGGTAGTACAGCCACTCACACCACACGCCGCGCTATCTATCACTGAGCACAGCGCCCCGGTCTGCCTGCTGAACCAGTGCAGCATATCGCGCAAACAATCCGTGCGCAAATACTGGAGGTTTAGGTTGCCATCGAGAACGTCTGCGCTCCAGCTCCTCCTGCGGTATCTGCACTTCCAGTGTGCGGCTGTCTACGTCGATGCGGATAGTGTCTCCATCCTGCAGCAGCGCTATCGGTCCGCCTACTTGCGCCTCGGGGGCGATGTGTCCAATCATCAACCCGCGCGTGCCTCCAGAGAATCGTCCATCAGTAAGCAAAGCCACTTCCGCTCCCAGCCCCTCGCCGACCAGCGCGCTGGTAACCGAAAGCATCTCGGGCATACCAGGCGCTCCCTTCGGACCGACGTAGCGAATCACCACCGCATCGCCAGGGCGGATCTGTCCAGAGAGTACCTGCCGCATCGCCTCTTCTTCCGAATCGAACACTCTTGCAGGTCCCTCAAAGGAAGTGCGCTCCGTACCTGCCACTTTCAACACCGCCCCGTCGGGCGCAAGGTTGCCGCGCAGAATAACCAGTCCGCCATGCGGCTTGAAAGCGTTCTGAACAGGCACAACCACCTCTTGCCCCGAGGCTTCGCGCACACACGCCTGTACCTCTTCTGCCAGGGTACGTCCGGTAACCGTTTTTTGTTCTCCATCCAGCAGCCCCGCTTCCAGTAACCGATGGAACACCAGCGGCGTCCCACCGGCTTCGTAGAGCTCCCATGCCGTGTACCTGCCCCACGGACGCAGGTCGGCAATCACAGGCGTCTTCTCCGACACGAGGTCGAAGTCATCCAGCGACAGCGACACCCCCACCTCGTGAGCAATTGCCAGCAGGTGCAGTACTGCATTGGTACTGCCTCCCGTGGCAGCGACGGTGGCAATCGCGTTCAAGAAGCTCTGGCGAGTGAGGAAGTCTTGTGGCCTCCACTCGTTGCGAATAGCTGCTGCCAGAATATGCCCTGCTCGCCGGGTAGCTTCCACCTTCTCAGGCAGAACGGCGGGTATGCTGTTGAAACCCATAGGCGAGATACCTAACGCTTCCAGCACCATCGCCATCGTGTTGGCGGTATACTGTCCTCCGCACGCGCCCGCGCCGGGAATGGCATGTTTCTCTATCGCTGCCAATTCCTCCTCGCTGATGCGCCCCGCCGCAAACTGCCCTACCGCCTCAAACACCGAGACGATGGTGAGTTTGCGGTCTTTCCACACGCCAGGTGCGATGGTGCCTCCGTAAAGCACCATACCGGGAACCCCGCTACGGATAACCCCCATCACGCCGCCAGGAATGGTCTTGTCACAACCTGAGAGTACCACCATGCCATCATACAGGTAGCCCATCGACACGAGCTCCACACTATCAGCGATCACTTCCCTGCTTACGAGGCTGGCGCGCATACCCGGTGTGCCCATCGCGATACCATCGGAGATAGCTGGCGCACCAAACTCAAAGCACACCACACCTGCCTCGCGCAACCCCTCTCTGAGCCACCCCGCCATCTCGCGCAAGTGCATGTTACAGGGCATCCCATCGGTAAAGGTGTTGACAATCCCCACGAACGGCTTCGCGAAATCCTCGTCACCTACTCCCACCGCCCGCAACATCGAGCGAGCAGGGGCTTGTTGTATTCCACTCTTGATGCGGTCACTACGCATTGTCGCTTCCTCCCGGGCGCGCTACTCACCAGAATTGGTTACATTATACCACTACATGCTGCTTCCTTGTCCGCCGATACACCGATATCTGTAGAGAGCATAACGCTCCTGCTTGAAATCCTGACACTAAAACGGTTATACTTTCAGGATAGATAGGCGTGAGGTGATAGCGTAATGGCGGCAAAGACAATAACCTCTTTTACCGTCCCATATTCCTTGCACACTATCGAGAACGGCTTGCGTGTGGTGCTTTCGGAAGACCACAGCGTGCCGGTAGTGGCGATAGTAGTGCTTTACGATGTAGGCGCACGCAACGAGCCTCCGGGGCGCACAGGGTTCGCTCATCTATTTGAGCACATGATGTTTCAGGGTTCTGCTAACGTCAAGAAGGGCGAGTTCTACACATACGTTGAGGACAACGGCGGTGTGCTCAACGGTATGACCAGCAGCGACTTTACCATCTACTTCGAGGTAATGCCCAGCAACCAGCTGGAGCTCGCCCTGTGGCTGGAAGCAGACCGGATGCGCTCACTGCAGGTAGATCAGGAGAACCTGGACAACCAGCGCGAGGTAGTGAAAGAAGAAAAGCGTTTGCGCGTGGACAATCAACCCTTCTCCTATGCACGCGGTATCTTGCTCTACGAGCTGGCGTACGACAACTTCGCCAATGCGCATTCGGTCATCGGCTCGATGGAAGACCTCGACGCGGCAACGCTCGAGGACGTTCAGAGATTCTTCCGCACCTACTACGCCCCGAACAATGCTGTGCTCGCCATAGCGGGCGATTTCGACAGTGAACAGGCTCTGGAGTGGGCATATAAACACTTTGGCGATATCCCACCGCAAGACCCTCCGCAACCTGTTGACGTGAGCGAACCGGAGCGCGGACAGGAGAAGCGTGCTACCTATACCGATAAGCTGGCGAACCTGCCAGCAGTTGCAATGGCATGGAAGGTTCCCCCCCGCCACTCGCCCGAACGCTACGCTCTCGCCCTGTTAGACCGCATCTTATTCGGAGGCGAGAGTGCGCGTCTGTACCAGCGGTTGGTCAAACGGCAAAAGAGCGCGCTGGCGGTTTCTGGAGGGCTGGAAGACCGCCGCGGTCCTGGATTGTTTACCACCTTTGTCGTTTTCAAGCCTGATAGAGACTTCGAACAAATAGAACACAGCGTCGCTGCCGAGATCGAAATGGTGCAGCAAACAGGTGTAGCAGAGCGCGAATTGCAACGTGCTAAGAACCAGCTGCGAGCAGAGCGTTATCGGGGCGTGTGGGGAGGACTATACGGCTTGCAAACGCCGCTCGGGCGAGCGATGGAGCTGGCATACCATACGCTTTTTGACGGCGACCCCGCACTGATTAACACCGATCTACAACGCTATATGGACGTGACCGCCGAAGAGGTTCAGCAGGTCGCCCAGAGGTTTTTGATTCCAAACAATCGCACCGTTTTGCGCATTCTTCCCGGCGCAACCGGGGCGGAGCAGTAGAGGAGGACAGAGTGAGCACAGTAGACGCGATTTCCGCTCCCCCACCGCCGTCGGCGCTACGCCCGCTGGTACTTCCCAGCCGCGAGGAGTTTCTGGCAGCCAACGGCTTGCGTGTGATTTTGGTGGAGGATAGACGAGTGCCTT
>JANWYZ010000177.1 GCA_025054895.1 bacterium
ACGACCTCCGGAAAGCCCGTGCGCAGGGCGCGGTGTGTATCGATACGGGCAAATTGCAGGTCCTCATACGGCAGTACCCGCATCCGCTGTAGCGCGTCCTCCACCGATAGCGTGCCTGCGCGTACCGCTTGCAACAGCTGCTCCAGTGCGCTAACGTCCATGCGCTACTACCTCAATCGTATGAGCAGGAATAACGCCCTGCTTGCGTAGAGGTTCGTTCAAACTGCCCGTCCGGTAGCCTGCGAGGTCTAACGTCAGCCTATCTGCTTCAAACGGCGTACGATGATGTCTGCCAATTCTACCACACGAGCCAGTTCTTCCTTTTCCACCTCGATACGAGCAATAGTATCATGATGGCGCACGCGAAACTGCCGGAACCCCAGCTCGCGCAAGCATCGCTCCGCCGCATCTACCTGAGCCAGCAGTTCCGGGGTGATAGTGGTTCCGTAGGGAAAGCGCGAGGAGAGGCACGCAAACGAGGGTTTATCCCAATTGGGCAAACCTGCTGCCTGCGCCGCCCGGCGGATGTCTTCTTTGGTAAAACCCGCCTCACGCAAAGGGCTGCGCACACCCTTCTCTGCTGCTGCGCGCATTCCGGGACGGTAATCGCCTTCGTCGCCAGCGTGCGAGCCGTCCGCTACCCACACGATGCCGTGCTGATCCGCCACTCTCCGCATCACCTCGAACAGCTCTGTCTTGCAGTGGTAACAGCGGTCGGGGTTATTTACGCGAAAACGCGGATTACTCAGCTCGTGTGTGCGCACCACTACGTAGCGCCAGCCGCGCTCTTGCGCCAGCTGACGTGCCTGTTCGATTTCGCCCGCGGGGAAAGCCTCCGAATCGCCGATGACCGCCAGCGATCTATCGCCCAGCACCTCGTGTGCTACATGCATCAGGTAAGTGCTGTCCACCCCGCCAGAATATCCAACTGCCACACTGCCCATCTCGCGCAAGATGGCGGTTAATCGCTCCTGTTTGGGTTGCCAATCCAACCTGTTCACCCCCCTCACTTCATGATACCCGAACGGTGCGCGCCATTGCGACCTCGATAGACATTGAGCCGCCCACGCCTGACCAGGTAATTCGTGACCCATATCAGCGCGCCAAGCACTACCCATAGTGCAAGGCTGGTTCGAGTTATCATCCTCGCTTCGACCGCTGCCGCAACAGGCACTTTTGCCACCACCCTGCCGTTGAGCATCGCCCGCAGTTCTCCCAGCGGCTGCCCCTGCTGAATAGGCGGTGTAGCAGGAGTAAGGTGCAGTACCGGTTTTACCTCATCTTCCCATTGCCTCGGCACGATGACGCGCAGAGGCGCGGACGCCACCACAGGCACTGCACTCGGCTCTGCCCCATCTACCTTGATCTCGCCCACTGTGCCTCCCGCTTGCGCCAGGTCGATGCGCGTGTACTGCTTATACGCCCACTCGATCAGCGCATGAGTATCGCTGTCTGCGTCGGTACTGCCCAGCACCACCGAAATCAGCCGCCAACCTTTGCGCGTGACCGACCCCACGAAACATCTGCCCGCCTTCGCGGTATAGCCCGTTTTGATGCCATCTGCGCCAGGCAGGTGCTTCAGACAATGCGCGTGTGATGTTACCACAACGTCCTGCTGGTTGACCGAGCGCAGGATACGCGCTTTCTGCGTGCGTACAATCTCGTTGAAGAGCGGATTCTGGACGCAATACCGAGCCAGGGTTGCCAGGTCGCGTGCGGTGGAGTAATGGTCTGGGGCGTCCAACCCGTGCGAGTTGGCGAAATGGGTGTTCGTCAAGCCCAGTTCCTTCGCTTTTTCGTTCATCAGCGCGACAAATTGCTCTTCCGTGCCGCACAGGTACTCCGCCGCCGCAACGCTTCCATCGTTAGACGAGCGCAGCAAAATGGCATACAACATGTCGCGTAACGGGATGGTCTCGCCAGGCGTCATGTTCAGGTTGGCGTAGCGCGTGCGGATGGCGTTCTCGGTAGCCACTACCGGGTCGTCTGGATTGCCTCGTTCGATAAGCAGGATAGCGGTCATCATCTTGGTAGTGCTGGCGATGGCGCGCCGCTCGTCTGCTCGCAGCTCATACAGAACCTGACCAGTCTCGGCGTCCACCAGGATTGCCGACCTCGCCTTCAAAACCGGCGGTGGGACGGCGTATGCCAGCCCCATCATCAAGTAACAGAGCAGACAACAAACGATGGCTCGTCGCACGTTTTACGGCTCCTCCTGCTGTGGGCGAACTGCACTCGGCAAATTCCCCTCTGGTGGGTTCAATTCCTCCAGCTCCGGTAGCTCTTCTAAGGAGTTCAAGCCGAAGTAATGTAAAAACTGTGCTGTGGTGCCGTACAGCACGGGTCTACCGGCTGTCTGTTTGCGTCCTACCTCCTGAATCAGTCCACGTTGCAGTAAGGTGCGTATCACACCATCCGACTGTACCCCACGGATTGCCTCGATCTCGGGCAGGGTGACGGGCTGGCGGTAGGCGATAATAGCGACAGTCTCCAGCGCAGCGCGCGAGAGCTTGCTGGGTTGCGGTTGCACATATCGCGCTACCACGTCCGCGAACTCCGGTCGTGTACAAAGCTGGTACCCTCCGGCTACCTGCACCAGTTGCAAACCGCTGGTCCGCAGCCGCTCCTCCAGGAGGTGCAAAGCAGACTGAATCTGTCCCTCGTCCACCTGCAACACTTCACCCAATGTCTTTATCGGCACGGGCTCTGTTGCCACGAACAGCACGCATTCTAAGGCGCGGCTAAGCTGCGGTGTGTCCATCTGTTCCCTCCTGCCGCGCCCACAGAGTAATCTCGCCAAATAGAGCTTCTTGCCGAACCTCTACCCGCTCTTGACGTATCAACTCCAGCACCGCCAGAAAGGTCAACAGCACATCCCATTTTGTAAAGGGCATGTCCAGTAACTGCTCAAAGCGCAAGCCCTCTACAGCCGACTGTATCCGCCGCCAGACCTCCACGATTTTGAGCCTCAGCGAGAGTTTCCTCCGTGGGATGAGGATGGCAGGGGGCGGAGAGTCCACTGTCTCTGCCAACAATCTCTCCAGCGCACGCAACAGATGCTGAGGCGTGAGCTCACCTACCGGAATAGGCAGTTCGTAATCGGGCACTGGAGCGTCCGGATCGCGGAAGAACCACTGTTTGCGCTCCGCCTCCCACGTCTGCAGCGTTTCCACCAGCGCTTTGTATTTTTGATACTCCACCAGCCGCGCCACCAGTTCTGCACGGGGGTCTTCTTCCTCCTCTTCGTCGCCTGTACGCGGCGGCTTGGGCAGCAACATACGCGACTTAATCTCTAACAGCGTCGCTGCCATCACCAGAAACTCGCTGGCGATCTCGAGGTCTAACTCCTCCATCAGGCGCAGATACTCCAGATACTGGTCGGTGATGACCGCGATGGGAATATCGGTAACAGAAACCTTGTTTTCGCGCACAAGGTGAAGCAGAAGATCCAACGGACCCTCGAAGATGGGCAGGTGGAGCACCATAGGGGCTGAAGACAACATTAGCCCTTCTCCAAAACAACGATATGTTCCCTTGTCATTTCCTCCCCACTCTCACCCGGCGCGATAGCTGTCTCTCCACATACCAAGACAACCCACTATAATATAGCACATTCTGTTGGGCGCGCAAAGAAGCAGCGCAACCGTATCTGCAGGTGGGGTGTTCAAATAGGCGAGTTGCAACTCTGGTGAAAATAAGGTATAATTTATCAGGCTAAATATCTGAGTTCTTCATAGTGAGCAGGACGCCGTTTCAGCGTGTGTAGCACCGTGACGTAATGGGGCGACGAAGTGCGTTTTTTCCACGCACAGGCACGAGTTTCATCTTGGTGTTTAGAGTAGACGGCTGATGGACATCAGGGGTATACTATAGCAGTCCGACCATCGAAAAAGGAGCGAGAAGGGCGCGATGATTACTCTGACCGAACGGGCAGCAACAGAGATCCGCAACATCATGGAAGCGCAGGGCAAGAATGACGCCATGCTGCGTGTGTTCGTAGCTGGGGGCGGCTGCTCTGGCTTACAGTACGGTATGGCAATTGACGATATTGTGGACGAAGGAGACCAGGTCTTCGATTCCCACGGTATAAAGATTGTCATCGATCCACTGAGCCTGGGCTACATGAGCGGTTCGGAGGTGGACTTTGTGGAGGATAGCCTCGGCGGTGGTTTCAAGATCGACAATCCGAACGCTGTTCGTTCCTGCGGCTGCGGGCAGTCTTTTGCGACCGATGAGGCGCAGGCTGCTGGCGGTTGCAGCAGCTGCGGGCATTACTAATCGTGGACTATTCCCCGCCCGCTTATTCAATCGGTACTAACTGGTTTGTTGTAGGGAATAGTTAGGGCGTCGGTCTTCCTATCTTGCCCACGACGGCAATCGTCTGACCGGCGCCTTTTTGTTACAACACGCCAGATACCGCCGGTTCCAGCAGGGTAAGAGTGCCTGCAGTAGCGTCCAGCCGTGCCCGAACGCCCAGCGGTAAAGTCAAGGGGTTGGTAACGTGCCCAAAGGGAAAACCGACAATGGCTGGCTTGCCCAGCGGTGCGATGATGTCCTGCCAGATTTGTTCGATAGTCAGCGTCTCGGCGCGATCGCCCACATGCTGTTCCCAGTTCGTGATTTCGCCTATGACAAAGCCAGCTGCCTCCTCCAGCGCACCGCATCGCTTCAACTGTGTGAGCATCCGGTCTACAGCATAGGGGGCTTCATCGACGTCCTCAATACACAGGATTTTGCCCTTCGCGTCTATCTGCTCTGGCGTGCCACAAGCAGCGGTAACGAGGCACAAACAGCCACCTGTTAGCTCCCCTTCTACCACGCCAGGCACCAGAGTTTGCACCTTGCCCTCGCACGTGTCATACGTGCCCAGAGGCACCGGCTTCTCCAGCAGTTCGAACAGGTTATTGAGGGTCAGTTCCGAAACGTCGCGGGCGAGGGTAATAATCATCGGCGCGTAAAAGACAACCATCCCGGTATGGCGCAAGAAGGCAAGATGCAGAGTAGTAATATCGCTGTAGCCGATGAGCGGTTTGGGGTTCGCGCGGATGGTGTCCCAGTGAAGATAGTCCAGAATACGCGAGGCTCCATAACCGCCGCGCGTGCACAGAATGGCTTTCACATCCTCACGGGCGAACATGGCGTTGAGGTCGGCGGCGCGGTCACGGTCCTCACCTGCCAGATAGCCTCGGCGGTTGAAGGCATGTTCACCGAAAACGAGTTTGTAGCCACGTTGTCGAATCTTTTCTATACCGGGTTGTAGCGCTTCAAGCGCCTTATAACTGCTGGGCGATACCACACCAATCGTATCGCCTGGACACAGGGCTGGTGGCTTGATGCGTGGCATTCCGGACGCTTATTCCTCCTCCTGTGATGCAGTGTTCACCACCAATATTTCCTCTTCCTCTTCAGTGGTCAGTGGTTCACCTGCCTGCGCCTTGATTTGCTCCAGAGTAAGCGCGGGTTCGCCTCTTTTGGCTCGCAAGCGGTTCAACCGTTTAAGGCTTTTGTGCAGTTGCCCTTCCGGCTCGCCATTGCGGTAGCTCTCCACGATTGCCGTTTCCAGCGCCAGCAGCATCATATCGGGTTCTGCAAGACGCTGCATCGTCTCTTCGTCAGCATGGAGGCGTGCGTACTCGCGCAAGAGCGCAGGCATTTCAAAGAGCAAAGGCAAGACAAACAGGTGTACCAGATGCCATAATACATTGGCTCCAAACACTCGTCTTAAGTAGGAGGAGAGCCCTATACTGAGAGCAACCGCCATGATACCTATCAGCCAGAGGATAGGCAGGTACCGACGCCAGATATCTTCCTCCACATAGTTGCGCACCGCCAGGATAGCCAACAGGCGTGAAGGCATTCTTTCGAGTAATGATAACTCCACCCACAGAGCCTGCCCCTGCCAGCGTAGATTGTCTTGCACGGATGGCGCTGCGTCAGACGCGAAAGCGAATACCTGCGGCTCTACGCCGGTGATATGCGCCCAGAGCAGATAGGTACGCAGCCACTGGGTAAAAGGGTGGTTGCTGGCTAACTCTTCGTATCCGTTCTGCTCGTTGTGGTCGTTGACAACGTCTTCCATCTACAATACCAAAAAAGGGCGAGCAGCAACGCCGCTCGCCCTGTGTCGTATGGGTTTTTAACGGTCGCCCTTGCCTGCGGGTACCGGCTCGGCGGCGGTAGTGGTCGCCAGCTCCACCTGATCTACGATGGAACCTCGCTTGCTCCAGTAGACAGCGAACGCCAGCGCCGCCACAGACACCACCACGATTGCCAGGCGCGCCGCGGCGGGAATAGGCTGAATGACCACCGGCGCAATCAGAATACCCACCAGGTTCATTACCTTGATAAGCGGGTTCAGCGCGGGACCGGCGGTATCCTTAAACGGGTCGCC
>JANWYZ010000178.1 GCA_025054895.1 bacterium
TTTGAAAGCCATCGAGCCAGCGATCTTGAAAGCCATTTCGGACGAGTCCACCTCGTGGTACGAGCCGTCTACCACCGCAACGCGCACATCCACCACTGGATATCCGGCAATCACGCCGGTATCCATCGCCTCGCGCACGCCGCCTTCGATGGCAGGGATGAACTCCTTCGGGATGACTCCGCCCACAATCTTGTTAACGAACTCGAATCCCTGCCCCGCAGCCAGTGGCTCAATCTCGACGATACAGTGTCCGTATTGCCCACGTCCACCGGTCTGGCGCACGTAGCGTCCCTCGCCTCGCGCAGGCTGGCGAATGGCTTCACGGTACGCCACCTGCGGGCGACCAATGTTTGCCTCCACCTTAAACTCACGCATCAATCTGTCGACAATAATCTCGAGGTGCAGTTCACCCATGCCCGAGATAATGGTCTGTCCGGTTTCCGGGTCGGAACCGATACGGAAAGTGGGGTCTTCCACTGCCAGCCGGCTCAAGGCGATGCCCAGCTTGTCCTGGTCGGCTTTGGTCCTGGGCTCGATGGCCACCGAAATGACCGGATCGGGGAACTGCATCGCCTCGAGGACGATAGGAGCCTTCTCGTCGCACAGGGTGTCGCCCGTTGTCGTCTCATTCAAGCCCACTGCCGCAGCGATTTCTCCCGCATACACCACTTCCACGTCCTCGCGGTGGTTTGCGTGCATTCGGACGATTCGTCCAATGCGTTCTTTCTTGTCTTTGGAAGCGTTGTATACGTAGGAGCCTTTGGTGAGAGTGCCTGCATAAACGCGGAAGTAAGTGAGCTTGCCCACAAACGGGTCGGACATAATCTTGAAGGCGAGGGCGGTAAAGGGTTCGTTATCGGACGGATAGCGGGCTTCAGGTGCGCCGTTGCGGGGATTGGTGCCTTTTACTGCGCCGATGTCTATCGGCGAGGGAAGGTAATCGACAATGGCATCCAGTAAGGGCTGAACCCCTTTGTTCTTAAAGGAAGAGCCGCACGTCACCGGCACTATCTTACTTTGCAGTGTGCCCTGGCGCAGCGCACGCTGAATCTCGTCTGCCGTAATCGGCTCGCCTTCGAGGTACTTCTCCATGATAGTATCGTCCACATCGGCGACCGCTTCGATCAGCACTTCGCGCCAGTGCGACGCCATCTCGTGCATTTCGGCAGGTATCTCTATCTCCTGATACTCCTTGCCGAGGTCATCCTTATACAGGATAGCCTTCATGTGCACAAGGTCAATGATACCGCGGAAGTCGCTCTCTGCTCCGATGGGAAGCTGGATGGGTACCGCGTTTGCGCCCAATCGCTCCTTCATACGGTCTACCACACGATAGAAATCCGCGCCGAGGCGATCCATCTTGTTGACATACGCGATGCGTGGAACCTTGTATCGGTTCGCCTGTCGCCACACCGTTTCGGACTGCGGTTGAACGCCGCCCACTGCGCAGAAGATAGCCACCACTCCGTCCAGCACGCGCAGCGACCGCTCGACCTCTACGGTAAAGTCTACGTGTCCGGGGGTATCGATAATGTTGATGCGATGCCCCCTCCAGAAGCAGGTGGTGGCAGCAGATGTGATGGTAATGCCTCGTTCCTGCTCCTGTTCCATCCAGTCCATCGTTGCAGCGCCATCGTCCACCTCGCCGATGCGATGGATACGTCCTGTGTAGTACAGGATGCGCTCGGTGGTGGTCGTTTTACCCGCGTCGATGTGCGCGGCGATACCGATATTTCGTGTTTGTTCTAGCGTATATTCCCGTGCCATACTTCGACTGCTTTCCTCCTGGAGCTGCACCTGTCAGCCCATGATCGCCCCGGTACCAACGGTATAGGATGCTACCAGCGATAGTGCGCAAACGCCTTGTTCGCTTCCGCCATGCGGTGCGTGTCTTCGCGCTTTTTCACCGCTGCGCCTTGATTGTTCGCGGCGTCCATGATTTCTGCCGCCAATTTCTCTATCATGGTACGTCCACCGCGTCTACGAGCGGATGTTACCAGCCAGCGGATACCCAGCGACGTGCGCCGCTCCGGGCGCACTTCCATCGGCACCTGGTAGGTTGCACCGCCAACGCGCCGCGGACGCACTTCCAGAATAGGCATCACGTTTTTCAACGCCTGATGGAACACCTCCAGCGGGCTACGCCGAGTGCGTTCTCCCACTATCTCCATCGCCTTGTAGAAAATCTTCTCGGCAACACTTTTCTTCCCGCAGACCATCAGGCGGTTGATGAACCGCTGAACCAACACATCATTATACACTGGGTCTGGCGGTATTGCACGGCGCGGAGCCGGTCCCTTTCTGGGCATCTATCTTCCCTCCTCCACCTTACTTCGGTCGCTTCGTACCGTACTTAGAACGCCCTTTCTTGCGGTTCTGCGTGCCTGCAGCATCCAGCGTGCCGCGGATAACATGGTAGCGCACGCCAGGCAGGTCCTTCACGCGCCCACCACGCACCAGCACTACCGAGTGCTCCTGCAGGTTGTGCCCGATGCCCGGAATGTAGGCAGTTACCTCCACTCCGTTGCTTAACCGCACACGCGCCACCTTGCGCAACGCCGAGTTAGGCTTCTTCGGGGTCATCGTGCGCACCACCAGGCACACTCCGCGCTTCTGCGGGCAGCCCTTCAGCGCCGGGCTTTTGCTCTTTTTGCGTATCGGTTGACGCCCTTTGCGTACCAGCTGGTTGAATGTCGGCATATTGTGTACTTTCCTCCGTCACCGTCTCTGGGCGAAACATAGCCCCTTCGCCACACACGAAGGCGAAGGGGCTGGTGATATCGACTTCCCGCTATGTCACATCCCCTCTAAACCAAGGGGAACGAAACCGAGCGTTCCTGGCGCCCTCTCGCCTCCTTTGCTCCGTGTTTGGTCTATATGGTCATCTCCCGCATCTCGCGGAAGCCATTTGCTTGTTCGGTAGGCTTACCCAACCGAAGTATTATACTGGAAAGTGTCCAGAATGTCAACCTTTTTTGCGCTCAGGCGTCTCTTTTTGCGCTTACTCTTCGGCGAAACCGAGCGGACCTATCTCGTCTTCTTCAGCTGGAGGAGCGATGGACGCCTCTTCTATCCCAAAGGTCAGGTCCTCCGTTGCGTCCTCCTCCGACGCCGCCTCATCTTCCTCGAAAATTTCCTCCTCGCCCGGCAGCAGTACTTCTCCTGCCTCCACAACGGGCAGGTCGCCCCGCTCGATCATCTCGGGCAGAGGCGGTTCGAGTTCGCGGTAGAGCACAGGGTCATACGCCTCCACCGGTATCTCCGAGCCTTCCGCCAGCGGCTGGGGTTCCAGATCGCGATACGCCGCATAGCCCGTGCCGGCAGGAATAAGTCGCCCGATGATGACGTTTTCCTTCAGTCCCACCAGGTCGTCCTTCTTGCCGCGCACCGCTGCTTCTGTCAGCACGTGCGTGGTGCGCTCGAACGATGCCGCCGACAGGAAGCTTTCGGTGGTCAGCGCCGCCTCGGTGATGCTCTGCAATACCCACTCGGCGGTGGCTTCACGCCCACCCTGTCGACGCACCCGCTCGTTCTCCGCTTCGAAGATAAACTTGTCTACAATGCTACCGGGCAGGAAGCGCGTGTCGCCCGGGTCCACCACGCGACGCTTCTTGAGCATCTGGCGCACGATAATCTCGATGTGCTTGTCGTGGATGTCCACGCCCTGCTGTTTGTACACCTTCTGTATCTCCTGCACCAGATACTCCTGCACGGCGCGCACGCCCTTCAGCCTCAGCAGTTCGCGCGGCTGCAACAAGCCTTCAGTGAGCGCGTCGCCCGGCTCCACCAGGTCGCCTTCCTTGACTTTCAGCTCGCCGCGTCCGGGCACCGGGTATACCTTGACAATCTGTAACTCCTCGATGCCCGCTTCCAATAGGCGCTCCAACCGCTCTGGGGTGACCTTCTCGCCTTTTCGCAGGATGAGCGCATCGGGGTCGCCTTCGGGCAACGAGGGGTCCAGCACGTCCTGCGCAGCTATCTCCTCCAGTAACCCATCGCCTGCTTCGGTGACCGCGACAGGCACATGCAGGACGACCTGACGCATGAGCTGACTGCTTTCGATAGCAGCCACTACGCCTGCGTGCTCGGACATGATAGCGCGCCCCTTTAGCGCTTCGGTTGCCATGAAGAGGTCGATAACGCGAGGCAGGCTACCAGCAGGGGTGATGTAGGTATCCATCAGCTCGCGGAACTGCTTCGCGCTGATAGACAAACCCTCTTCGCCGCCTTCGCCTTCCTGTTCCGCCTGCGCCCGCCTGCGTTCTTCATAACGCCCTACGTCACGGCGCAGCTCCTCCAGCAGCTGCAGGCGGGTGTTGAACGATTGTTTGCCGCCGGTGATGTATGTCGCCGCTACGCCGCCAGTATGGAAGGTGCGCATGGTTAACTGCGTGCCGGGCTCGCCAATGGACTGCGCAGCGATGATACCTACTGCTGTACCAATCTCCACCAGCTTGCCAGTTGCCATGTCGCGCCCGTAACATTTAGCACACACGCCGCGATGGTGCTCGCAGGTCAGCGGCGAACGCACCAGCACACCTCGCTCCCGCATCAGGCGGAAGTGCTCCACCGCTTGTGGGTTGGCTGCCTGCGCGGCGAGGTTGTCGAGGTCAGTAAGGACGGCGTCAATGCGCCTGGCAGCCTCGTCGGTAATCAGCTCGCCTGCCTGTGCCAGCAACTCGCCGGTTACCGGGTCGTGAATATCTTCCAGTGCAGTACGAGCGCGGATGCGCTCCGCTACTGTCTCCACCAGGCTGGAGAGGTCGTCCACTGGCTTGATGGCGATGCCGTTGGTGGTACCGCAGTCGTAGGCGCGCACAATCACGTCCTGCGCAGCGTCCACCAGACGACGTGTGAGGTATCCAGCGTCCGCTGTGCGCAGGGCGGTGTCGGACATTCCTTTGCGGGCGCCGTGCGTGGACACGAAGTATTCCAGTACCGACAAGCCCTCGTGGAAGTTGGACTTGATGGGCAGTTCCTCCATCAGGTTGCCTCGTGAGTCGGCGAACAGACCGCGCATCCCCGCCAGCTGCGACAGCTGCTTGGTAGAACCGCGTGCGCCAGACGCGGTGATAATGAACAGCGGGTTGAAGCGGTCAATGGACTGGACAATCGCCTCACCGATATCCTCGCTGGCTTTTTGCCACGCCTGGATCACGCGCTGTTTGCGCTCGCCCAACGTGAGCTGACCGCGCCGATACTGCAGATTCAGTCGTTCTACCGCTCGCATTGTCTCCGCCAGAATCTTGTCGCGGTCTTCGGGGCTTTCCATATCGGTAATGGCTATCGTAGTACCCGAAGAGGTAGCGTAGCGGAAGCCGATGTCTTTCAGGTCGTCCAGCAGTTTCACTGTGCGCTCCTGCCCGTGCAAACGGAAGCAGGTGAGAATCAGGCTTGCCAGCGCCTTCTTGTCCATCACCATGTTCAGGTATTCATCCGTGTAAGCGATGCCTTCGGGCAGGATTTCGTGGAAAATGAGCCGACCGGCAGTGGTGGTTACCACCTCGCGTGTACCGTTGCGCTCCAGGCGCACCAGTATCGGGTCGTGCAGTCCAATGATTTTGTGCTCCAGCGCTATGCGCGCCTCTTCGATATCGCGGAAGGGCAACCAGCGCGTCTCGCCATTCACGCGCAGCTGCTCGATACCGCGCGGCTCCTGCTCTTTGGCGATGGTCAGGTAATAGGCTCCCAGAACAATATCCTGGGTGGGCGCAACGATGGCGCGTCCGTCCGCCGGCGAGAACAGGTTCTGGGTGGAAAGCATCAGCACACGCGCCTCCGCCTGCGCCAGCGGGCTCAGAGGCACATGCACCGCCATCTGGTCGCCGTCGAAGTCCGCATTGTATGCAGGGCATACCAGCGGGTGAATCTGTATCGCCTTGCCATCCACCAGTACCGGCTCGAACGCTTGAATACCCAGGCGGTGCAGGGTTGGCGCACGGTTCAGCAGTACAGGATGCTCGCGAATCACCGCATCCAGCGCGTCCCACACCTCGTCCCGCATGCGTTCGATGAGACGTTTGGCGGTCTTGATGTTTTGCGCGGCTTCGCTATCCACCAGTTGCTTCATGACGAAGGGCTTGAACAACTCCAGCGCCATCTCTTTGGGCAGTCCGCACTGGTGTAGTTTCAGGTTCGGCCCCACGACAATGACCGAACGTCCAGAGTAGTCCACACGCTTGCCCAGCAGATTCTTGCGGAAGCGCCCCTCCTTGCCTTTCAGCATGTCGGAGAGCGACTTGAGGGCGCGTCCGTTCGTACCCATCACAGGGCGAGCGCGTCGCCCGTTATCGATGAGCGCGTCTACCGCCTCCTGCAGCAACCGCTTCTCATGGTTGATGATGCTTTCCGGCGCACGGATTTCGATA
>JANWYZ010000179.1 GCA_025054895.1 bacterium
CATTTCAATGGTGGGCTATCAGGGAGGTAATCCCCAATTCACAACTTAACAGAGCACTAGCCCAGGTCTACCCCGTTCACTCGCAGACAGAATCGGCACTCCAGCTGTTCTGCCGCCTTACGACACATCACCATGCGCGACAGGAATATCTCGAAGTACTCCATCACGCTGGCGAAGGTGGTGTCGATTTCCAGGTCCAGCCGAATGACGCGCTTGTCGGGTTCTACGTACAGGTTGGAGCGTTGCACCGCGTGGTTCACGCGGTCGTGGATATCAAAGGTCTCCGGGCGAGGGTTCTGGACGCGACTGTAGTGCACATCGGATTTATCAGCGATAATCACTGCTGCCGAGGCGTAGTCTATCGGCACTCCATCGCCCTCTTCATGGTTGCCAATAGCGGCGACGACCACCGCAATCTCGCGTGGGTCCATGCCCATCTCGTCGAGGATGTTCATGGCAATAACTGCGCCCACCTCGGAATGGTTATTACGGTTGACCATGTTGCCGATGTCGTGCAGGTAAGCGGCGATGGCAGCGATTTCGGTTTCTCGTGGTGTGTAGCCCAGCGACTCGCAGATGGTGCGCGTTACCGAAGAGACCACTCCTGCGTGGCGGTGTCCATGTTCGGTATAGCCGATAGCTGCCATCTGCCGGTTGGCGGCGTCTATGTAGATGCGCACCTTGGGGTAGCTACGCACGTCTTTCAAAGTCACTTGCTGCAACGTGATCACTGCGTTTCACTCCTCTCTGGATAGCTGTTCGTCTTCCGGCATGTACTTCTGAAGGAACTCCCTGCTGAATTGTTCCAGATTTCCCGTGCAGATTGCCTGACGAATGTTTGCCATCAACCGCTGATAGAAGTACAGGTTATGATACGTCGCCAAACGCGCTCCGAGAATCTCTTTCGCCTTGAACAGATGATGGATATATGCCGCCGGGTATCGTTGGCAAACCGGACACTGACACTCCGGATCTACCGGTCCGAGCTCGTCGGCAAAGTGCGCGTTACGCAGGTTCACCCGCCCGCGCTGGGTAATCATCGCTGCATTGCGCGCCAGGCGCGTGGGCAACACGCAGTCGAACATGTCTACTCCGCAGGCAACCGCCTGTAAAATGTCGTCGGGTTCGCCCACCCCCATCAGATAGCGCGGTTTCTGCTCAGGCAGAAGTGGGGTGGTGAACGCAACGATACGGTGTATCTCCGCCTTCCCTTCACCTACCGCCACCCCGCCGATAGCGACCCCCGCAAAATCAAGTTCACTGATGAAAAGCGCGCTCTGCTCACGCAGCTCTTCGTATACGCTGCCCTGCACAATGCCAAACAGAGCCTGTTCGGTGTTGTGTGCTTGCAGACAACGCACCGCCCAGCGGTGGGTACGTTCCATAGCAGACCTTGCCTGCTGAGGGCTACACGGGTTAGGCGGGCACTCGTCAAACGCCATGATAATATCCGCGCCTAGCGCGTGTTGCACCTCTATCGCGCGTTCGGGGGTGAAGTAGTGGGTGGAGCCGTCGAGATGCGACTGGAACTCCACGCCGTCTTCGTATACCCGACGTAAGCCCTGCAGGCTGAACACCTGAAAACCGCCGCTATCGGTGAGGATGTTACGGCTCCACGCAATGAAGCGATGTAATCCTCCCGCGCGGGCGATGCGCTCATGACCCGGACGCAAGTACAGATGGTAGGTGTTGCACAAAATAATACGCAACCCCAGCTGTTCGAGTTCTTCTTGCGTCATGGCTTTGACCGTACCCTGCGTGCCAACGGGCATGAAAACGGGGGTCTCTACTGTGCCGTGAGGCAGGCGTAGTAGTCCGCAACGTGCCCGTGAGCGCGGATCACGCGCTGTGATTTCGAACTGTAAAGCCGCAGGTACTCTCATCCCGACGATGGAGGCTGAAGCAGCGGGTTATCGGGCGCGATTTCCGCCAGACGCTCCATCGCTTGTTGCGCCTCAGCGTTTTTGCCCGCGCCACGCAGCGCAAGCACCAGATTCGCCTGCGCCTCCGCGTAGCGAGGATTAATTTGCAGCGCACGACGGAACGCTTCTTCCGCGCCCGAATAGTCGCTTTGCGCCAGAAGCGCAACACCCAGACGGTTATACAGGTCGGGGTAGGCGCCGTTAACGTGCAATGCTTTTCGGTACTCTTCCGCCGCTTTGGTGTACATACCGCGTCGATACAGGTCGTCGCCCAAACGGGTATGGAACTGGATATCCTCCACCTCAGTAATGCGTAACTGTTCTAGCGCCGCTATCGCTTCTTGCAGGTTGCCGCTCTCTCGCAGGTTCTGCGCCTTCTGGTAAGCCGTACTGTGCAAGCGTGGTTCCAGCGCAACCGCCTCCTGCACCGCTTGCCAGCCCTTTTCGGCTTCACCTTGTTGCAGGTAGCAGATGCCCAGTTGCAACTTGGCATAGGCAAAGCGCGGGTTGACCTCCAACGCTTTAAGCAAAACCTGTTCTGCCTCCGGATAACGCTCCTGCTGGCGCAGTACAATGCCCAGATTACAATAGAGGTCAGCGAAGCGAGGATGTATCTCGATAGCGCGGCGGAACGCGCCTTCAGCGCGTTCCAACAATCCGCTCAGCAAGTACCGCTGTCCCAGTTCGGCATACGCCTGTCCCAGGTGGAAACGCGCCAGCCGGTACACCGCCGGGTCGGAGGAGCCGACCTGCTCGAACTCGGCAATGGCTTCCTGGTACAGCCCCTGATCCAGCAAACGCACGCCTTTATCATAATGCGGGTTGCGCCCCAGCACCAGTTCGCGATTGAAGAAGGTCATACGAACACTCCTCTCCTGCCTTTACTGTGACGCCGCGCGGATAAACGGTGTAGCGCTGGCGGCTCGTCCTATACCATAGTACTCCAGCCCAGCTTGCTTCACCTTCTGCGGGTTGTAGATGTTGCGCCCGTCGAACAACAGCGGGCGGCGCATAGACCGACGCAGCCTCTCGAGGTCGAGCTGGCGAAACTCGTTCCATTCGGTGACCACCGCTACCGCGTCACAGCCGCTTGCAGCGTCATACGCACTTTCGCAATAGGCAATTTGCGGAAAGACCGCTCGCGCTTTAGGCATGGCAATCGGGTCATACGCGCGCACCTCGGCTCCTTCCGCCAGCAAAGCAGCGATAATCTGCAGCGATTTTGCTTCGCGCAGGTCGTCGGTGTTTGGCTTGAATGACAGTCCCAGAATGGCTATACGCTTGCTTTCCAGCCCGCCCAGCGCATCACGCATCTTGCGGATGAAGTACAGCGGCTGTTCCCTGTTAATCTGCCTGACCGCTTTCAACAACTGGAAGTCATAGCCCAGAGCATCGGCGGTGGCAATCATGGCATCCACGTCCTTGGGGAAGCAGCTGCCGCCCCATCCCAACCCTGCTTGCAGAAACTGCTCGCCAATGCGTTTATCATAGCCCATACCCTTTGCTACCAGCGTTACATCCGCCCCGCTCAGGTCGCAGATACGTGCGATCGCGTTAATGTACGAAATCTTCATCGCCAGGAAGCAGTTAGAAGCGTACTTGATCAGTTCGGCGGAGTTCACGTCGGTGATAATCATCGGGCTCTCCAGCGGCGCATACAACTCGATCAGCTTCATCGCTGCGCTCTGGTTCGCTGCGCCAATGACAATGCGGTCGGGATGCAGTGTATCGTAAATCGCTGAGCCTTCGCGCAGAAACTCCGGATTCGAAACCACCTCGAAGTCAGGATGGTCAGGCGGGGCGTACTGTTCAATCCAGCGTCGCACCACATCGCCTGTACCGACAGGCACTGTGCTTTTGTTGACAATGACCTTGGGGGCGTTCAACGCGCGGGCGATGCGCCGACAAGCGTCCTCTACCTGTGACAGGTCGGGTTGACCGTCTGGCAGGCTGGGCGTGCCTACTGCAATGAACACTACCTCTGAACGACGCACCGCTTCTTCGGTATCGGTGGTGAAAGAGAGGCGTCCCTCTTCCACATTATGACGCACCATCTCTTCCAGCCCCGGCTCGTAGATAGGCATGATGCCCGCGCGCAGAGCGGTGACCTTCTGCTCGTCTTTGTCCACGCAGATAACCTCGTTGCCAAGGTCGGCAAATACTGCGCCCGTAACAAGCCCCACATAGCCCGTACCGATGACGCTGAGCTGCATCTCTTCAGCCTCCACGATGATGCCAAACCCTGCCGGAAGGCAGGGCGGGCGAATGCGTGCAGTATCATTATGGATTATGCCAGTTACGCGGTGTTCGTTCAGGTGTGTACGGAGAGTATTTCGTAGTCCACCGTGCCGCCGGGCGTTTCCACCTGTACTATATCGCCCACCTTCTTGCCCACAATGGCTTGCCCAATTGGCGAAGCCGCGGAGACATGTTCAACCTCCTCATCGGCTCCGAATACCGCAGCAGATGCGGTGTCCACAACACGAAACGTCCATTCTACCCCGTGCTCGAGGTCCTCCACAGTAACTACACTGCCCACAGTTACCACGCCATCTTCGCCGGGCAGATGGTCTACTACCTCAGCAATCTCCAGAATGCGCTTCAGCTCTCGGATGCGTCCTTCCAGCATCGCCTGGGCGCGTTTGGCTTCGTGGTACTCGAAGTTCTCGCTCAAGTCGCCCTGTGCGCGGGCGCGACGAATACGCTCTGCGCTCTGCGCTCGCCCGATGGTCTCCAGATGTTCCAGCTCCTGTTTCAGTTTTTCATAACCCTGTTGCGTCAGGATAATCTTATCTCCCATTGTGTACAACCTCAATAGCGTGCTGATTGGTCAGTACCATCCATGCAAAGCGTGGCAGCAACATTACCTTAGAGATTTTACGCGGATTGTGCCCTACTCGCCACAACCATTCCATACCTATTCTCTGAACCCACAACGGCGCACGCCGTACTCTTCCCGACAGCACATCAAACGTTCCCCCAACTCCGATGCTCACAGGAACTTTCAAAGCGTGACGGTGGCGATCAATCCACTTCTCCTGCTTTGGAATGCCCATCGCTACGCACAACACGTCCGGCTGAGCTTCACGGATTCGCCTCACTATATCAGGCTCGGCTTCTGTTGAGAAGTAACCATGTTGACATCCTACAACCTGCGCTCCCGGGTAGCGCATCTGAAGACGTTGTGCTGCTTCCTCAGCAACCCCCGGTTGTGCGCCCAGGAAGTACAAACGCAAACCCGTTTGCGCACTGGCTTGGACGAGCCGAACCACGATATCAACGCCGCTCACTCGCTCCGGCACCACAATACCCTGTCGCCGACACGCCCACAGGATGCCGATACTGTCGGGAGTCACCAGATCTGCTTGATTGATCACCTCGCGCAGATACTCATCCTTCTGCGCCATCACTACCATGCTGGAATCGGCAGTAACCACCTGTCGCGGGATGCCTTCACGTACGAAGCGCAGGATATGCTGCATCGCCTCGTCCATGTTGACGGCGTGAATGCGCACCCCGAACAGCGAAACCGCCGGTATCGTTTCTTGCACAGGCACTGCCGCTGCTTCCATCATGCTCACGGCTATAAGTATACACGAAATTGGGCGCGTTTTCCTGCCGTAGTGATAGGGGATACACCTCGCCGCTTACTGAGATTCGCGGTTGCAGAGTCGGGCGATTCGCAGCATGAAAGGAGCGCAGGAAAAACCCGCTGACTCTTAATCAGCTACTCCGGAGCACAAATGGTGGACCGTGGAGGACTCGAACCTCCGACCCGCTGATTAAGAGTCAGCTGCTCTGCCAACTGAGCTAACGGTCCACCGGGGCAAAAAAATGCTGGTGGAGCTGAGGGGATTCGAACCCCTGGCCTCTTCAATGCCATTGAAGCGCTCTCCCAGCTGAGCTACAGCCCCATCCAACGCACCCATAATTATACAACATCTCTGTTGCCGATGCAAGAACCGTTGACGCAGGCAAACACCTGTCGATTGGACCCCCTGCCACAACGCTACTTACTGCCGATTTTGTAAATCTTCGTTCCGCAGGTCACACAAGTGCCGACAGTTGCAGGACGCCCGTTCTTGAGGGTGATAGCAGTGGGATTCTTCATCTCCTTCTTCGCTTTGCACTTGACGCAATAGCCCTCCATAGAAACCCCTCCCAAAGGATAAAGTTTACAGTACGCTTTCGCTAACCGCTGTACAGATTCCTACTCCGCTTCGCCTTTTACTGGATGAAAAGCTGTCTTCATTGCTCCAATGAACGTAGCAGAAGTTTGTCACATCTGCCTCTGGAGGTAGCTGCGCTTTCTGAACAGGAGGTTACAAGAGGAGGTAACCCTTCGTCAGGCTGAGATTGGGTAGAGTATTGAGTGAGCATGCGCTAGTGCTTTGTTAATTTGTGATTTCACGATTTCTCGCATCCCGCCCCCGATT
>JANWYZ010000017.1 GCA_025054895.1 bacterium
CAAAAAGTACAACAGTGTGAGAACGTCTCTTTGCGAGGTTGGTCGCCGCGCGATCCGGTGAGTAATGGAGCTTCTCAGCAGCCATACGCACCTTTTCAATAGTCTCTCTACTGATCGCAGGGTGTCCTCGCAACGCGCGGCTCGCTGTAGATTTAGAAACTCGAGCCAGACGTGCGACGTCCCCGATAGTTGCCAAACCAACACACCTCCCAATCCTGCACAGTTGGATACATATATTATGCAACCGATTGCGTTATTCCTGCAAGAGGTCAAATGAACTTTCGCGACATTTTTTTAGAAAAATCCTTATAGATATCCATTTTTGATATTGACAACATAGCACATAGTATGATACACTCAATCTGGTTATGCAACCGGTTGCATAACATTCATGCCTATTCTGAAGGAGGGTGTACATCATGGATTTTCGAAGAGCGTTCACGCTGATTGAGTTACTCGTCGTTATCGCGATTATCGCGATCCTGGCGGCGATACTGTTCCCAGTGTTCGCACAAGCTCGCGACAAAGCCCGCGCTGCGTCCTGCCTAGCGAACGTGAGGCAATTAGCGCTAGGGGTAGCGATGTACACGCAGGACTACGATGAGACTATCGCCTGGTCCATGAATGGTCTGGAGTCCAGACTCGATCGCCCCGCATGGCCGGACCTCATTTACCCTTACGTCAAAAACGACGGGGTGTATAATTGCCCCAGCGCTTCCATCAAAATTGTGTTCGATTGGTGGCCCGAAGCAGTTAAGAACTCGCCCCGTCGGTCATACGCGGCAAATGCTGACACACTGGCTTGGATCAACCTTCCACCGGGTTCCTGGGAGGCAGGACCGCTTTGGAACGACCCTCATGGGCGCCCCGCTTACAATGGAAGGTTACGAACTCTCGCCGCGGTGCCCTATCCCGCTCAGGCTATCACCCTTTTCGAGACATGGAAGGTGGGGACGCTGCATAACTACCTTCCCGACGGTAGCCTCAACTTTCCGTATTTCTGGTGGGCAATAGGCGCAGAGTGGTGGGGGTCACGTTGCTGGACGAATACCGAGGAGCAGGAGAGACACTCAGGAGGAGGCAACTATGCCTTCTTAGATGGGCACGCAAAATGGATGCGCCCAGAGCAGACCTTGCAGCCCATTACTCAGGGTAGCTCTGGCAATCCGCTAGGAAATATGTGGCAGTGGGAGTACCCGCCTCTGCCCTTCCGATGCCCATAGAATACTTTTGACTGGTGGGCGGGTATACCATACCCGCCCACTACATCGCTTATACAAGATAGACAGGAGTAACCCATGAGAAAAGAGATTCCCCTATGGCTGGTGGCAGTGGCAGTGATACTGGCTCTCGGAGTAGCCGTTGCGCTTTTCCTTTGGGCAGACCCCATCAGGCGGTCGCCAGTGGTACACATTGGACCGAACGAAGTTTTCGATATGAAGACGGGTAGGGCGGTTCCTGCCGATGCAATCCAGCGCCAGCCACAGAAGCGATAGTACAGTAGTATCACCCACGCACGAGCACGGCGACAATCTACACCGGTCGGAAAACCGGTCTCGGAATATAGGTGCCGGGCTATCCAGACGTGGCGTTGTTGTCGCACTCGTGCTTGTACCCTTGCATACCACCTGGTTGGTGTACGGCGAAGTTGTACTGCGCGTCACGACCTCTTCCGTCTCTCTGGTACCGAGTGTGGTTGCAACGCTTATGGTACTAACTGCGCTAAACGCTGTGGTTGGTTACTATCGCCCGACCTGGAAACTCACCTCCACAGACCTGTTCATGTGTTATGCTGCTCTTACCCTCTCAGCTATCATAACAGGCTTCGACTTCTTCCAGTTACTACTGCCGAGTATTATGTTTCCCGCATACTACCAACAGTTTGTGCCCGCCCTGCGTCCATTGGAAAACCTGTGGCCAACGTGGCTCAGACCCACACAAGCCGACATCGTGTACTCCTTTTTCAATGGTGGACGAAGCGTTTGGGACATCGAATTGTGGCGGGCGTGGGGTAGTCCAATTCTCATCTGGACGGGTTTTATTACTACCCTGCTCGTTGTGATGCTCAGCATGAATATACTCATCAGAGAACAGTGGGTTCGACACGAGCGGCTCAGTTTCCCCATTGTGCAAATACCTTTAACCCTTTGCGAAGATGGCTCTCGTCAACAGCTGTTTCGTTCGCGCCTGTTCTGGGCGTCCTTTATAATCGTATTCAGTATATTATCATCGAACGCGCTTTCTGCTCTTTTCCCATATCTGCCACGTATTCAAATAGACCTGGATAACGTCGGGCGCTATTTTGCCACTCCCTTCAGCGGCGCCGCGCCTTTCTACATAAGTTGGTCGCCCTTTGCCATTGGTCTACTCTACTTTGTCCCCCTAGATGTGCTGTTCAGCTGCTGGTTTTTCTTCGTCGTGCGTAAGGCACTGGAGATTGGTGGGGTGGTTTACGGTTGGCGTGCTCCAGATGCGGGCAACTCGCCTCACGTGTTCCCTTTCGTACGGGAACTCGTTCAGGGGGCGTGGGTGGGGTTATCTCTTGTACTGATTTGGTCGCTGCGAAAGCATCTCGCCACTGTCTGGCAAATTGCCTTCCGCAAGCAAAGCGGCGAGTACAGAGATCTTTACCGCCTCGCGTTTGCGGGGCTTATTATTGGCTTCGCTTCTCTCGTCGCCTTTGAGTGGATAGCAGGGATGCGTCTCTGGTTGGCTGCAACTTATTTTCTGTTGTTTTTCATTTCAACGGTGGTGATGACGCGAATCTTCGCAGAAGTTGGTGCGCCCTCCACAGACTTCTACTTTTTCAACGTAGAGAACTTAACTCTATCGTTGTTAGGCTCACAGGCACTGAGAGCTCCAGAGACGGTGCTACTGGGGCAATGCTACTGGTTTAACCATGGATATCGGCAGCATCCCATGGGACATCAACTGGCTGCGATGAAAATGATGGATAGATTTCACGTGCACTTACCAGCGGTCTTGGCGGCTGTTATGCTCTCCATGCTGGTCGGCATCATCACTGGGTTCGTGGTTTCAATAGCAGCGTATCACTCGCTGGGTGCCGCAACGGCGAAGGTCAACGGTGGGCAACTGGCTCTCGGCGGCTGGGAGATATGGAACCGTATCATCTCGTGGCAGAACAACCCTCAACCTCCTCAACCGTCTACCTTGGTAATCATGGGTATAGGCGGCTCAATCGTGTTTAGCCTGGCAAAACTGGGTGATTTATGGCTTGGTAATCCGTTTCGTCCGATTGGCTTTGTCTTTGCGTTCTCTTATGCGTTAGACTACAATTGGAACCTATTTCTGGGTATGTGGTTGGTTAAGCTCTTCATACTACGCTTCGGC
Source organism: bacterium (assembly GCA_025054895.1). Taxonomy (GTDB): domain Bacteria; phylum Armatimonadota; class HRBIN16; order HRBIN16; family HRBIN16; genus HRBIN16. Next base: position 3,352 of record JANWYZ010000017.1, read on the forward strand.
GGTTTCAAAGGTTTTCAACGCTTAGCCCCGATTTTTATGGGAGCGCTCCTTGCTGATGCGATGGCGCAGGTAGTGTTCGGCGTCATATCGGCATTTCTCGGCATCGCGTTGCCAGTATATCTACCACCAAAATGGTAATCCTTTTGAACGACTGCCAGAGCAACCCCGACACACTATTATAGCCCCTTATACCCGGACATGCAGACAGCCCAATGGGGCACGATTCAAGAGTGCGTTTCGCCGCTTGCGAAGGGTTATGTCCTAGCGATAGATAACTTATCTACTCGTGGGGACTATGGTAGGACAAAATCCGCCCTCGCAGATTGGAACAACCTGCGCAGGCAGGTTTGCTTCTTCATAGCCCACCCACTTCAGTGGTGGGTGGACAGATGGCTATAAAAGGGTAAATTCGATCATACTCAGGTCACACTGTATCTCTGCGACAGGGCAAGCGGGTAACGCTATGCACAGATTGGCTGTGATCGACATCGGCACAAACTCTATCCTGCTGACAGTCGCCGAGTTGCGCGATAGAGAGATCAATGCTCTCTGCGAACGCAGTCGCATCACGCGCCTGGGGCAGGGCTTGAACGCTACCGGTAAACTGTCGGCGGAACCGATGCAGCGTTCGCTGAGTGCTCTGCATGAGCTGATAGAGGAGGCGCGCGGCTATCAGGTAGACACAATCATCGCTGTTGGCACGGAGGTGCTGCGCAAGGCGCAGAATGCTGGTGAGTTCCTGGAAGCGTGCGCACAGCTCGGCGTGACGGTGGAGGTTATCTCGGGCGAGCGGGAGGCGTATCTCAGTTACCTCAGTGTAGCAAGAGACCCGCTATTTGCACAGCGCGCCAGCTGCTTGACCATGCTGGATATAGGCGGGGGTAGTACGGAGGTGAGCCGGGGCTGCGATGGCGTGCTGAGAGAGAGCCGAAGTTACCCCATCGGCGCCGTACGCCTGACCGAAGCGCATCTGCACTCTGATCCACCGACCGCCGAGCAGATTCAGGCTCTGCAGGAGGCGGTCAAATACCGGTTACAGGATGAGAAGCCCCTCGCAGAGGGAGAATACCTCGTGGGTGTGGGCGGAACGTTCGTGAACGTCGCCTCGCTTCACGCAGGACATGCCGAGTATATTCCCGAGCAGGTGCATGGAGCCGTACTCACACTGGAAGAGATGCAGGATGTTGCGCGAAAGTTGTGCTCTTTACCTCTTGCCGAGAGGCGAAATCTGCCCGGCATCGAGCCAGACCGTGCGCCCGTGCTGCACGCTGGAGCGCTGATCGCCTTAACCGCCATGCAGTGGTTGCTCGCTGAAACGATTACGGTCAGTATGCGGGGGCTACGCTGGGGGTTGGTTTACGAGTTCGCCGATGCGCATCGCGATTGACGCCCGGTGCCTAACCGGAGCATATACTGGTGACCGTACCTACTGGCTGGGACTGGTGCGTGGGCTGTGTAAGCTGGAGCACGAGCACGAAATACTACTGTATACCCACACCCCAATTGCTGACCCGTCGCTGCCTGCAGATGACCGCCTGAGGCAACGGGTGATTGCTGCTCGCAACCTGCGCTGGTGGAGCTGGAAACTTTTCCCAGACGCCGCCCATGCCGACGGTGCGAACGTAGCGCATGTGCAGTATACTGTATCACCCCGACTTCGGATGCCAGTGGTGACCACCGTACATGATATCTCCTTCCGCCTGATGCCCCGCTGCTTTCCGCCGAAGCACCGTTTGCTTTTGAACCTTACCGTGCCTCTTGCGATGCGTCGTGCTGCACGCATAATCACTGTTTCTGAGAGCAGTCGTCAGGACATCTTGCGCGTATATCGCTTGCCCGGAGAAAAAGTGGTGGCGATACCCAACGCAGTAGACGAGCAGATGCGACCGATAGAGCGTGAAAAGGCGGAAGAAGCCCTGCGCCTGCACTATGCTTTGCAAGCGCCTTTCGTGCTGATGGTGGGGGTACTGCAACCGCGCAAGAACCTCCCGCTGGCGGTGCAGGCGTTCGCACAGGTAGTAACAGCAGCTAACCTGCCGCACCGTCTGGTGATAGTGGGCAAAGCGGGTTGGGGCATGGAGGAACTGCGCAGGGCAATTGCACGCTGGAAAATACAGGAGCGAACACTGCTCACCGGCTACGTCCCCGACGAGCATCTGCCCGCCTTCTACTCCGTCGCCGATGCGCTCATGTATCCAAGCCTGTATGAGGGGTTCGGGCTGCCGCCTCTAGAAGCGATGGCGTGTGGTTGTCCGGTGCTCGCCAGCGATATTCCCGTGATGCGCGAGGTAGTGGGTGAGGCTGGTATGCTGCTGTCTGCGACAGACCCGGTAGTATGGGCGCAGGCATTGCATACGGTGCTGACCAACGAGTGGGTTCGGGGGCAGATGCGTCAACGCGGCTTCCAGCAGGCTGTTCGCTTCTCCTGGACACAAACGGCAAGACGTACTGTAGAGGTATATGAAGCCGTGGCACACTAACCCGATCGCATGCCGGCGGCGCGGTCTTGCAAGTGATTTAGACCACCGTTTCCGCCGACGCCCAGTCGCTCGCGTTGCCGTATCGGTCTATCATGCAAACAAAAGCCAGATTTGCTGAAAGAGGCAGCGTGTAGCTTTTTGCCTGCGCAGGCAGTATCTGCACCATCCATCTACTATCCTCGCGGTAAGCCACCACCCACCAGGCGACGGGATGCCTGCGTTGGGCTTGCCACTGGAGCTGTACGGCTCCCCCAGCGATGCGAATAGCCTGCACGGTCGGCGGCTTTGGCTGAGAGCGACTGAGCCAGGGCGCAGCTGGAACCAGTGCAGGCTGCGCGTACAGTTCGCGCACTAGCTTGCAAATACCGTCCCTGTCCTGCATGAACGCCCGTGCGCTGAAGTGGATATTGCCTACCGCCCCCGGTTGCTGGCGCGTCAGGCGTATCTGCTGGACGATTTCTTGCGCCTCCCACGCACTATTGCTACCATCTGCTACCTTGCTGGCAAAGTTGCCCGCCAGGATATGTCTGCCCTGTGTGTTTTGTTCTACCCACCATCTCAACAGCGCCGGAAAACTGAGGCTGGGATGGTCTATCTTGAAATACAATTGCGGCACGTAGTAGTCGCACCAACCCTTCTGGAGCCACTTGCGCGAGTCGGCGTAGAGTTCCGAGTAGGCGTCAAAGCCACGCGCTTGTGGTGGGTAACCCGGTCGCCATAATCCAAAGGGACTGATACCAAACTTCACCCAGCGTTTGGCGCTTTTGATCTCGTGATAAACCCTTTGCACAAAGCGGTCCACGTTCTGTCTGCGCCAGTCATCCCGGTTCAGCTTACCGCCCGAGCGGCGGTAACGCTGCCAGCTGGGTTCGTCTGGGAAATCGAGGATGTTGCCCTTCTCGTCACGCTCCTTGTAGGGGTAGAAATAGTCGTCGATGTGCACCCCATCTATATCATACCGTTTCACCACTTCCAGCATCACCGATAGCGAATGTTCCATCACAGCTGGCTCGCCCGGGTCCAGCCACAGGTATCGTCCGTACTGCTTGACCAGCTCGGGACGACGCTTGCTGATATGCTGGGGATGTATTTCCGATTTCTCGGAGGGATGCCTTGCCCGGTACGGATTAAACCACGCATGGAGCTCCATACCTCGTTTGTGCGCCTCTTCGATGGCAAATGCGAGCGGATCGTAGTAGGGCTCCGGCGGTTTGCCCATTGCTCCACTGAGCACTTCCGACCAGGGCTCTATTTCTGAACTGTACAACACCGCGCACGCCGGACGTACTTGCAGCACAATGAGGTTGAACTTCAATTCCGCCGCCCTGTCCAGTATCGCTACCAGCTCTGTTTGCTGCGTCTCAGACGGTAGCCCCGCTTTGGAAGGCCAGTCGATATTGGCAACGGTAGCCACCCACACGCCACGATACTCGCGCTCCAGGGAAGAAGGTATTTGTACGCGCCGCATAGCTGAGATTCCCTCTTCTGCTCTTTGGGGAAAGTATAACACGAGTGTCTTTGGCGAGGCAAATGGCTATCTGAGAGTGCTCAAGTAATAGGTGGTACGGGAATATCACCTCGAAGCATGGCGCGTCATCATCTTCTTCAATCAGCGCTGGCAACGCTTTCAAGCGCGCTTACCCTCGGTTGACTTTCGCCCAGTGGCGGATAGCAGTGGTAGAACCGCCAGTTCCTTCTCTTTGGCTTCCACCATGATGTCCGCTTCTGCGTCTTCCAGTGCGTCCAGCAGTTCGTACAGGTCTTCGAGGTCAATGCGTCCAGCGTGCGCTCCAGCCCGCTTGCTCTCATCCTGTGAGGACAGGTGCAGCTTGGGGCGTTTACCGTTCCATGTGGATAGCCCCAGCCGAACCGCCTCCTGCAAGGTAAGATGGTCTGGGTTGAGCCGATGGTGCAGGTTATCCACGATGACCGGCACATCCAGCTGCTCTGCTACTGGCAATACCTGGCGCAGGCTCCATAAGCGTTCATCATGTTCCAGAACCAGCCAGCGCAGGATTTGCTCCTCACCCTGCAGGTGCTTGACGATGCGTTGCGCTGTAGCGTGATGCCCTTCGTAGACGCCGCCCAGATGAATGACCAGCACACTGTCGGGCAGCCCCAGCGCGTCCAGCACCGTCGCCGAGTAGCGCAGCTCCGCCAGAGACCGCTCTACCACCCCGGCGTGAGGACTGCCGACGTTCACGTACTGACCCGGGTGCATGGAAAGGCGCAGTCCATGCTGTCTGGCAAAGCGCCCCACCTCGCGCAAGGCGTCCGCGTGCGCCATATACCAGTCGTAGGGGAAATGGGGATGTGAAGCAAACGGCACGAGATGTTGACCAATGCGAAAGAGGGCTATCCCTTGTAACACGTTCCACTCCAGCATCCGCCACAGGTCGCGCAGGTTCTGTTCGAACTTCTCGCGGATACGCTCCTCCCGTATGTTGCGCAGCTGCAGGGTATGGTTCGTGGAAGCGTCCAGCGTGATATTTTCGCAGGGATAGCCCCACCGGATCATGGCCATACCTGATGGTTAATATGCTGCATTACCAACAGGTTGGGGGTAACATGGACAGGCATCCTCAGCAGCTTCACCGTCGCTAAGCCGATGCCGCTGGTTCCACCTGTTACCAACACCACCTTTTCTGAAAGACTACTCATACGGAACCTCCTCGTCGATAATGCCACGTGTCAAAAAGCAGCAGAAACCCACCCTGCAGGATGATACCCCAGCCGAACCCCTGCAACAAGGGCGTTTTGCCCCACAAAACCATGCCAACTCCTGCAGCCACATAGCCCACATCCAGAAAGGCGTTCACCCGCAACAAGCGCAGGAGGCGCATGCGTTCCTCTTGCTCATCACGCAATCCCGAACGGATTTTCTTCATCACCCCATAGAAACCAAAGCTCGCGATAAGCAGATTCACCAGCCCCCATACGGCGTTCATCACTCCGAACGCTGACCAGAATGAGCCGACAGGGGACAATACTGCGATGATGCCTCCGATGAACACACTGAGCAGAGACCATACGGAGAGCTGAAACAACAGCCGTTGTTGGAGGAGAAGGATGCTTGCGATAGCCATCGTTAACCAGAGCAGAGGCGCAGGAGGCGGTATCCTCCTGCGCCGTTATCGTCCCCAATAACTCTTCTTCGCTGTCTTCGGTGGCAGGATCACGGTGTCGATCACATGGATGACGCCGTTGGTGCACTGGATGTCTGCCTGCACCACGTTCGCCTTGTTGATACGCACCTTACCCTTCGAGGCGGAGATGCGGATTTCACTGCCCTGCAGAGTCTTCGCGCTCTTCAGGTTAACTACCTGACTGGAAGTGACCCGTCCACTCACTACGTGATAGAGAAGCACCTGCTTTAGCGCTTCCTTATCCCTCAGGAGAGCGTCTACCGTAGCCTTGGGCAGCTTGGCGAACGCCTGATCGGTGGGGGCGAAGACGGTGAACGGACCCTCGCCGCGCAGGGCGTCAACCAGCCCAGCCTCCTGCACCAGCTTCACCAGCGTCTTGAAGTTTCCCGCCGCGATAGCGGTGTCTACGATGTCCTTTTCTGCAGCGCGCGCCGCAGAGGTAACGAGCCAACCGAAAGCCAGAGCTACTGCACCTGCAAGGTGCAAACGACGCCAGAAACTCATCCTATCCTCCTCTGAAGAAGTTTCCACTTTTTTAGATACGCTAAATATGCGCATCCATGCAGAAATACCGAAAACCAGCCGAAACTAGTTCCATATCAACCGCAGAAAACGGATTTCGATGGTAGTGTGTCGAACTGAGTAATGGTATTGCGGGAGGTACCCGATGCGAACGTGTTGCTGGATAGGCTTGATCCTCGTATTCTTCGCGCTCGCGACGGCGGCGAAGGAGTATGACCATCCGCTCATCGCGCAAACCTATCGTCTCCAGGCTAACGGCGACGCAGAGGTGGAAGAGTTGCGCGTCTTCCGCTTCTCTGGCTCCTTCAGCTGGGCGAACCTCAAGCGCAGCACGCGAGGACGGTATGGACGCTATGGCATAGAGTACCTTGGCGTGTGGGACGCCGATACCAGACAGCCGTTGCGCTACTCCCAGACATCCGAAGGGGAGTACGCGGTGCTGCGCTGGGAGTATCAGGCGCAAGACACCACCCGCAAATTCCTCCTGCGCTACCGCATCCGCAACGCGGTGCAGAGGTATTCGGACGTAGCGCAGTTCTACTGGAAAGCGATCGAAGATGAACACGCCCCCATAGAAACGGTGAAAATCGAGATTGTGCCGCCTGCCCCCAGCGCGAAGCTATTCAAGGTGTTCATCCACAGCCGCGCTGCGCCGGGCAAGCTATCCATCCATCCTCAGTTCACACAAGCACAGATAGAGCAGTTCGGCATACCCTCTGATAGCTTCGTGGAGGTACGTGCGCTACTTGACCCTGCTATTTTTGCTGGCGCATCGCTGCAAGCGGGCAACCGTTATGAAGCCTTTCTGGAAGAGGAACGCCGCTTTGCCGAGAAGGAGTTGCGTGATGCGAAAAGGAGAGAGCGCATCGCCAAAATCGTCGGATGGTGGGTAGCTATCGAGACGCCCATCGCCCTGCTGCTCTGTGCCGGCATCATCGGCTACCTCGTGGTGACCTACCGTCGCTACGGACGCGAGCCCAAACTACCTCCCATCGAATACGAACGGGAACCTCCACGCGACTTACCACCAGCTGTAGTGCCCGCCATCCTTACCCAGAGCAAGCCATCACCTTCTGAAGTTGTCAAAGGCTTTTCGGCGACGATACTGGAGGCGGCGCGGCTGGGTTACTTGCACATCGAGGAGTTCGAAAACGAGGGATTACTGGGTTTATTCGACAGGACCGAGAGGCGCTACGTGCTGACCCCAGCAGGCAAATCCCTGCTGATGGAGGGCGAAGCGCAGCCAACGGGGCGCGATAGGCGTGTGCTGGAGCCGTTCGAGCGCAAGGCGCTGCGGGTTCTGTTCTTTGAAGCCGGCGACGGCGAATCGGTTACCGAAACGGAACTGCGACGCTGGGCTCAGAAGACCTCTGGCAGTAAGACGCGCATGTACCGCTTCGCGGAGAGCTGGGGTAAGGAGCTGCGACGCTGGTTTGAAGCGCAGTACTTCCGAATAGACGACCCACAGAGCGAGAAAGCCATGCATCGGTTCTTGAAGCATCTGCTGATAGTGGGAGGCATCGGCACTATCGTCACGGCGCCGGTGAGCTTCTTCACCGTGTTGCCGCTCAGTCTTTTCATCGGGTTGGCGGCTGGCATCTCCATCTCCCGGCGCAGCCCAGAAGCGGCGCGCGAATACCAGCGCTGGGAAGCCTTCAAACGGTTCATGACCGACTTCTCCGCCATGCGCGAGGCGGGGCACGAACTACTGCCTCTGTGGGAACGCTATCTGGTATATGCGGTGTCGTTAGGTGTGGCTGAAAAGCTCATCCACAACCTGGCGCTGGTGGCGCGCGAGTACGGTTACCACATGGCGTATCCATCGTGGTACCATTCCACTTCGGGGGGAGCGTTTTCATCGAACTCGCTGTCTGGCATGACCAGCTTTGTGCAGAACATACAGGGGCTCACCAGTGCGCTTTCTTCCAGCACCAGCAGCGGAGGCGGCTTCAGCAGCGGCGGTGGAGGCGGTGGTGGAGGAGGGAGCAGTAGTGCGGGGTAACCTTTGGATGGTCGCGCTCCGTCGCGACCTGAAGATGTTCGTAGCATGGGCGTCCCGCCCGTGATTCACGTGCAGGATGCACGTGCCACTGAGAGTGTGTCTGGTTCCTAGTGCGATGTTAAGTTTTGGGGATTTCGCGATGTCCTTCCCCCGATTGAAATCGGGGGCTATGGTAAGGGAAATGCGCCTACGCGGAGACAACCTGCGCAGGCAGGTTTCTCCCTCATCATAGCCCACCATTTCAATGGTGGGTTTGCCTGTTTGCAACAGAGCAACCAGGGCTTTGTTAAGGCGTGACTTTTGGATTAGAGAGGGTGTTCCTCGCCTCTTTGTCATTCTGAGCGGAGCGAAGAATCTCTTTGTAATGTCACCATGAGATGCTTCGCTGACGCTCAGCATGACAAAGGAGGCCGAGCAACCTGTCATTCTGAAGCGAAGCGAAGAATCTCGTTTCTCGCTACAGGGAGATGCTTCGCTGACGCTCAGCATGACAGGGGGAGCGTTAGTCAGCTATCATGCTGGTTAGGAGCGTGTAGCACATGTGGTTGGTTGTGGTGATACTCATCCTCGCCGTGTGGGCGATAGCAACGTATAACCGTTTGCTCACCTATCGCCATCGGGTGGAAAACGCACGGGCGCAGGTGGATGTGCAGCTCAAGAGGCGGTATGACCTGATACCCCGCCTTGTGGAGACGGTGCGCGGCTATGCGCAGCACGAAGAGCGTCTCTTTGAGCGCATCGCCCAGCTGCGTGCGCAGGCGTTACAATCGTTGTCGCCGCAACAGCAGGAAGCGTTAGAGGGCGAGGTTCGCCATAGCCTCAGCAACTTAATTGCGCTGGCGGAAGCGCATCCCGAACTGAAGGCGAACGAGAACTTCCTGAGCCTGCAGGAGGAGCTGAGCGACACCGAAGACAAAATCCGCTACGCACGCCAGTTTTACAACGACACGGTGATGCGCTACAACCTGTCCGTCCAGCGGTTTCCAAACCTGCTCATTGCGCCGCTGCTGGGCTTTCGCCCGCGACCTTTATTCACGCTGGACGATGCGGTGCAGGAGAGGGAGGCGCCAGGGTAGCTCTCAGCCCCTTTCTGCCAAAAGGAGAAGAGGGCAAGTTGCCCAATCCGAACTTTTGGAAGGGGCTCTTAGCAGCTATCCGTCCTTCGGGGCAATCTTCACGCCTGCCCACGACTCGACCAGCTTCACCACGGCCGTATGGTCCACGTCACCGCCAATCTGCTGCTTCGCCATCTCAAACATCTCTGCGGCGAGCTGCATTAGCGGCGCAGGCACGTACGCCTCGCGTGCCATCGCCACGGCGATACGCGCATCCTTCGCCAGCAGGGCAAGACTGAAGGTGTTGGGGAACTCCCGCGTCAGCACCCGTTCGGGGAAGTGTACTTCGGTGGAGAACGACCGCCCGGAGCTGACGTTAATGACTTCCAGTGCGACGGCGGGGTCTATCCCCTGCTTCACCAGCGTCGCCAGCCCTTCCGCCGCCGAGAGCAGCGCAATCGCCAGCAGCATGTTGTTCACCGCCTTCACCGCGTGCCCCGCGCCTACGTCGCCCACATGGAACACCTTGCCCGCGAATGGGTGGATCACCGGCAGGGCGCGCTCGCAGGTCTGGCGGCTGCCGCCCACCATCACTGTCAACTTGCCCGCATCTGCGCCCGCCTTGCCACCCGATACTGGCGCGTCCAGAAAGTCGCAGCCTACATCCCGCAACCGCTGGGCAATACGCCGGCTGTGATTCGGGTCGCCGCTGGTGCAGTCTATCCACACTGTGCCGGGCTTCAGCGCAGGTAGAACCTGCTCTACTACCGCCTCCACCTCCACGCTGGTGGGCAGGCAGGTGAAGATAAACTCCGCTTGCGCCGTATCCTGCAATTCGGTCACCGCGCGTGATCCGAACTGTTGCGCGTGCGCCTGTGCCTTGCTGGTGGTGCGGTTCCAGACCAGCGTCTCAAACTGTCTGGCAAGATGTCCCGCCATCGGATAACCCATCGTGCCTAATCCAATGAACGCAACTCGAGCCATCATCTCCTCCTGTGCAGGCAGGTTTCTACACTTCATAACCCGCCATTTCAATGTGCGTTGTCAGGCAAGCAATGACTCAACAAAGCACTGGTTCCTCTCTGAGAGGATTACACACCCAGTTCCGTGTAGTACTGCTCCACTGTTTCGTAGTCCACGGTGTGGTCGGGAGCCATGCCAAGCCGTTCGTACAGCCGGCGTCGGGTGCGCATATCTGCCAGCAACACGGCGCGAGCATGTTCGGCAACCTCCTCCGCCACCTCTAACGGTACGACCACCACACCGTCGTCGTCTGCGCCCACGATATCGCCCGGACGCACCTGCACGCCCCCGCAGGCGATTTTAGTTTGTACCTCGGCGACCTCGATGCGCCCTGGTATAATGGTTCGTCCGCGTGCGCGGCAGCATATTGGCGTGCGCTGCAGGGTCAACTCGTATGTGTCGCGCGCATAGCCGTCAGTGATGATGCCTACCGCACCCGCTGCCACCGCGCCCAGACTGTTGGCGGAGCCCCAGAAGCCTACTTCTTTACTGCCGCCCGTATCGGTCACTACCACGTGACCGGGTTGAATCAGGTGCTCAAAGCCGATATGTCCCACCTCTTTGAACCATATCCCGTGCGCGTTCACAATCTCTTCGGTGGAGTTCAGCTTCCACATCGGGCGGTTGGCGGGCACACAGCGCACCGTTAGCGCAACACCCCAGAAGCGCATCCCGCTCCATAGCGGTCGAACCTCTGGCGACATTAGTGTCAGGTCAAAGTAACCGATACCGTCCAGCGCGTCGCACACATCGACCACGCGCAGGTATCGGTAGAGCTTGCATACCGCGAAAGGGTCGGTGCTCAACATGTCTTCCTCCACGATGACTGCCTGCAATACGTGTTTGACCATCCACCCTATCACTCCTGCAGGACGGCGCATCTGTACCAAAGAGATGCTTCACCGCGTTCAGTCGCACTCCGTCGCAACCGATCAAACCCGACGGCTCGGCGGGAGCCTCGCCCTCCACTCCTTTTGTCACCCTGAGCGTTAGCGAAGGGTCTCAGATGCTTCGCCTCCGGCTCAGCATGACAATACTGGAGGGTCGCGCTCCGTCGCTGAGTGGTCACGTTGCGCCCAACGCGCTACTGCATAGGGTATAATGTTACTAGCCTTTTGCGGAGGGAACGGTTAACCAGCATGATACAACTGGACTGGAACTCCATTTTCATGCAGATTTTCGCCTTTGTGCTCTGCATCACCGTACACGAGTTTGCCCACGCCATCACCGCCTACAAACTGGGCGACCCCACGCCAAAGCGGCAGGGACGTGTGACGCTGAACCCGCTGGACCATCTGGACCCTCTGGGAACGCTGATGGTGATACTGATGGTGATTACGGGCGCACGCGGTATCGGCTGGGGCAAAGCGGTGCAGGTTAATCCGGCGAACTTCGAACACCCTCGCAGAGACCTGATGCTGGTAGCAGCAGCGGGACCGTTCTCGAACCTGGTGTTTGCGTTGCTGATTGCTGTTGTCGTGCGTCTGGTTCCTATCCCAATGACTCCCAGCCTCGCAGAGTTTCTGGTGTACATGGTATACATGAACATCGGATTGATGTTCTTCAACCTGATACCTATCGCCCCGCTGGACGGCTCTAAGATCCTGGCGGGCTTGTTGCCCGCCGAAACCGCTTACCGCTACGAACTGGCGATGTTCCGTTTCGGTCCTATCCTGTTGCTCGCTCTGGTATTCATCGTGCCGGGGGTGCTGAGTGTGCTGGTAGGGCTACCTACAGCCATGCTGGCATCTCGCCTGCTGGGAATGGGCATATAGGAGCGCCCAGCTGTGCGCCCCTGCCGTTGTGCGTCTCCCTTCTACGCCAATGGCAACCACACCTTCATTGCGCCCGCGCCCCGGTTCGCCCAGGCGTAGTAAGGTATCCAGCGTACCTGAATCGCTTTGTGTTGCGGAGGCGTATAATGCGCAGCGGGAACATACAGCGGTTGTCCCTCGCGCTGTACAGTGTCTACCAGCGCTGTGCCTTTCACCGTGACCACGCCGCCTAACAGCGATGGTTCCTGCTTACGCTCCAGGTCCAACGCCGGATCAGGTAGATACAGGTCCAGCAGGCTAATATCGGGAGAGTCTACCTGCTCTATGCAGTAGACGACTGGTCCCCTGCGCACAGCTGCGCTATGCCTGTCTTCCTCAATGCGTGGGTTCGCTTTCACCAGCTCCACAGGCATTCTGAGGGAAAGCTCTATCACGTCGTCGCCCTGCCATTGTTCCTCTATCACTGCGTAAGAGCCTGGTAATACCTCTACCCGCACACCGTTGACACGCAGGTCTGCGTACGGAACCCAGCCGGGGATGCGCAGAGCTATCCTATACCTTCCCGCTGATGGGTATATCTCGATATCACCCGACCAGGGATACTCGGTCTTCACCTGTAATCGCACGCTATGTCCGTTCGGCAGGCGGGTGTGAAGCACATTAGAGGCGTAGAAGTGGACGTACACCGTGCTGTCGCTCAGACTATACAGGTAGCCTGGCAACGCTGCCAGCGTGCGATGGATGTTTGGCGGACAACAGGCGCAACCGAACCACGGCGAACGCTCGTAGCCCCCACGCGACTCCAGCGGGTTCATATAGAAGTAGCGCGTACCATCGAGCGAGACGCCAGACAGGATGCTATTGTACAGCGCAGTCTCCATCCAATCTGCATAGCACGCAGTCGGTTCTATCTGTAACATCCGCCAGTTCCACATGAAGCCAGCAATGGCAGCGCAAGTTTCGGCGTACGCCCGCAGGTTGGGCAACTCGTAAGGCAAACCGAACGCCTCGCCCTCATAGCGGGCGCCCAAACCGCCAGTGACATACACCTTGCGGTAGAACACGTCCTGCCACAGCGCATCCAGAGATTCTTTCAAGGCGCTCTCACCCGTCTCCATGTACAGGTCTGCTGCGCCTGCGTACAGGTATAACGCCCGCACTGCGTGCCCCACCGCCTCGCGCTGTTCGCGGAAGGGCAAGTGGTCTAAAAGGTATATCGAGCCATCCAGCACAGGAGGCTTACGCCCGCGTGCGTCTATCATGCGAGCCGCCAGCTGTAGATAACGTCCGTCTCCCGTTTCACGGTACAGTTCCACCAAAGCCATCTCGGCTTCAGGATGCCCACAGGCTCCCCACCTGCCCTCCGGTCCGAACAGGCGGTAGAGCAAGTCGGCGAAACGCCGCGCAACGTGCAGCAGCTTCTCTTCCCCAGTGACGCGGTGGTGAGCAATAGCCGCCTGCGCCAGGTGTCCAAAGCAGTAAATCTCGTGGGCGTGGTTGAGGTCGGTAAAGCGCAGGGATTGGCGATCGCCTGCGAAATGGGTGTTTACATAACCATCCTCCTCCTGGGAGGCAGCAATCACGTCCACAAACTCATCGATCCACGCTTTGAGTGTGTTATCCTGAGTATGCGCATACGCCCAGCACGCGCCTTCCAACCACTTGTAACCGTCGGAATCGATGTAGCGTGGTCCCTCCACTTTACCCGGGCGCCTGCCGCTTACCACGTAAAAGTTGGGAACGGTGTGGCTCTCCCAGAGTTGTCGCCAACCGGCAGGGATGCCAGCGGCGATGTTGGTGCGATAGCGTTCCGCCAGAAGACCTTCTGTCAACTTCACTTCTCGCACGCCCACGGGCTTCAAGCGCGCATGGGCGCTTTGCCCGGTTTGCACTACCGGCGCTGTTGCATAAGACGCCATCTTTGGGACCAAGCCTCCTGTACCAACAAAGTGTAGTATCCACCTGGACAGTGCTTTCATCAGAGAGAAGAGAAAGTCCTTTGCGCATGGATAGCGCGAATACCGGCAGGTATCATCCTGTGATAACGGCAGGTCTACGCCTGTCACAGCACGAATCTCTTTCTGAAAGATTGCGCGCTATCGGAAGGAGAGAAGATGATTCGCCGGATATATCGCTGGTTGTTCGTCCTCTGGATTCCGCTTGCTCTGGCGTTACTTCCCCTACAGGCTCAAACGGTAATCAAGCCACTGGGCGAGGGGGTGGTGCTTAAGCAGTATGTTCAACCGTTTTATGGAAGTCCCCAGATAGTTAACGTGCTGGAAATAGACTTACGCAACCCCTCTGTGCGAATCGAGGCAGAAGTAGGCACAGGTAGAGTTTATCGCCCAGACCCCACACAGGGGCGCGAAGCGGTAAGCGCCGCTGTACAGCGGTTGGGCGCGCTGGCTGGCGTGAACGCCGACTTTTTCCCGTTCACTGGCGACCCGCTGAACCTGCACATTCAGGGCGGCGAGCTGGTTAGTGAGCCTTCCCCACGCCGTTCGGTTTTCGGCGTCACCGCAGAGGGAGTGCTGTTGTTTGGTACTGTGGAGATGCGGGCGAAAATGATGATGGGTGAACAAGAGCCCGTTCCCTTACATGGCGTCAACCGTCCTATCCAGCAGAACGAGTGCGTGCTGATTACGCCACGCTGGGGCGAAGCGTATCCTTTACCTGAAGGCGGAGGAACGATAGTGTTGACCTTGCGGGAGCTGAATGGCGTACCTGCGCTGGGTAATACATTGCAGGCTAAGGTAGGCGAGATGCTCATCAATCAGCGCAGCTGCCCGGTTCCGACAGACGGTGCGTTGCTGGTGGCGACAGGAGCCTGTGCCGAACGGTTGAAGCAGTGGCAAAGTGGCTCTACTTTCACTATTCGCTTTGACGTGGAGCCGATTGGCGAGCAGGTAGCGCTTTCGCCTGAGCCTCCACAAGAGGACAACCGGTTAGCGTCGCGTGCCTTCCGACGGCAGCATGGTATACAGTTCTGGAAGCAGGCGAAGACGGCGGTTGGCGGCGGTCCTTGGCTGTTGCGTAATGGGGAGGTGTTTATCGATGCTGCCCCTCAGGGTTTCAACGACGGTTTCACGAATAACAGACATCCCCGTACCGTAGTGGGAGCCACAGCGGACGGCAAGCTGCTTCTGGTCACAGTGGACGGACGCCAGCCGATGTCGGGGGGAATGACCCTGCTTGAGCTGGCGCAGCTGATGAAGCAGTTAGGCGCGTCTGACGCTATCAACCTGGACGGCGGCGGTTCTACCACGCTGGCGATACGCGGTGGGTTGGTGGTCAACAGCCCTTCGGAGGGCAAGGAGCGTCCAGTGGCGAACGCGGTGATGGTATACGCGCCGCGACCAGCAGTGACTGAGTCAACGGATGCACAAATAGAACCTGTTTCCGCTGTTGTGCGTTCTGGTGAGAGCGTGCAGTTCGTTGTACGCTCGCCTGAGAAGGGACAGGCGTTGAACTCCAGCGCCATCCTTTTTGGTACAACAGGCGGTATTGGTTTCGTTGACCAGAACGGGCTGTTCACCGCCTTCAAGGCGGGCAAGGGCGCGGTCAATGCACTGTTGCCGGACGACCGGGTGCTGCGGGCGGAGGTAACCGTGTTGCCCGGCGACCCCGCGCGAATCGTTCTGGTTCAACCCACCGCTGTTCCATCCGATAACGCAAGATTTGAGATAGTGGCGCGCGTGGTAGACCGCGCAGGCAACCCATGTGCAGGCGTCTCTGTACAGTTACAGGGACAAGCAGCTTACCCGCAAAGAGATAGCGCCGTTACTGACCAGAACGGCATTGTGCGTTTCTTTGCCAGCTGGGAGGTTTCTGTGCCTGCTGTTCATAGCCTCATCACGCTCACTGTGAGTGACGCAAAGGGGGCAACCCCCTTGCAGATAAAGCGACCGGTGAAATAAAAATAGTTTATGCCTGGAGGGCGAGGCTCCTGCCGAGCCGTCGGATTGAGTTAGTCGCGACGGAGCGCGACCCTCCAGCAGCACGCGCATCTTGCGCGTGGTTCATGGGCGAGACGCCCATGCCACATCGGAGCGCTTTCAGGTCGCAATGGAGCGCGATCCTCCAGTATTGTCATGCTGAGCCGAAGGCGAAGCATCTGAAACCCCTTCGCTAACGCTCAGGGTGACAACGGGGGCTGGAGGGCGAGGCTCCTGCCGAGCCGGCTGAGAGGTGGTCAGTTGGCTCAACAGGCGGTTCGCCCTCCAGATGGAAAGGTATACGCTTCACGAGAGAAAACCTTTTGAGGAGGTATGGCTTTGCGTACAGGGGTCATCGGCTTGGGTATCATGGGCGGGGCAATGGCTGATCGGTTGCTTGCCACCGGACATGAAGTGGTCGTCTATAACCGCACGCGCGAAAAAGCGGAGCCTCTACTGGCGAAAGGCGCGCACTGGGCAGAATCGCCCGCTGAGGTTGCCTGGCAAAGCGAGGTGGTCATCTCCATCGTCACTGACCCAGCAGCGGTGGAACAGATTACTTTCGGCGAGAGGGGTATCTTCGACGCGCTCTCCTCGCAGAGCATACACTGCGACATGAGCACCGTCTCTATGGCGTGGACCCGTTCGATGGCAGATGCTTATCAGCGGGCAGGCAAGCGGTTTGTGCAGGCGCCAGTGCTGGGCGGAAGGAAACAAATCTTGGAAGGTACGCTGCTGGTGTTCGGCGGCGGCGCAGAGGAGAACATCCAGCGCTGTGAGCAGGCATGGCGAGCCTTCTCGGACAAAATCTGGC
>JANWYZ010000180.1 GCA_025054895.1 bacterium
GGGAGCGGGGTATCCACGAGGAACTGCAACGGGTTGGCATGAAGATAGTAACCGACCCTGAGCAGGAGGGTGCAGACTACGTGGTAGCTGGCATCGACCGCGGCTTCACCTACGACAAACTTCGCAGGGCGCACTATGCCATCCAGCAAGGCGCACAGTTCATCGCCACTAACCGTGACGCCACCTATCCAGCATCTGGCGGAAGGATTGTGCCCGGCGGCGGGGCGATAGTGGCTACCTGCACAGGTGTGGAACCGATAGTCATTGGCAAGCCAAACACCTACAGCATCCAGCTGCTGCTGCAAGGTGTGGGAGCAGCACCTGCGCAGGCGGCTCTGGTGGGCGACCGTCTGGATACCGACGTGCTTGTAGGCAGGAGCGCTGGTTTGCACACAGTACTGGTATTAACGGGCGTAACGGATGCAGATGCGCTACGCTCTGTGCCCGAAGAGATGTTGCCAGACAGGGTGATACGCACTCTGGCGGACCTGTAAGAAAGAAGCCCCTCTGTACGGGGGTGGAAACAGAGGGGCAAGTGCAGCGAAAATCATCTGCGTGTCGCTCGTGGCAAATACCACGTTGTTGCTCCGCATGCAGCTTGATTATAACACACTGTGCATCAAAAATCAACATCTTTTTGTATACTTTTTTTGAAAAGCAGGAGAAGAGAGTGGTTCACCTTAATACTGTTTGGAGAGATGTCTTCTTCGCATCCTGTGAATGTCGTGCTGGAGCCACGATGCATCTCCTCTGTCTCTGGTTTCGCTCAGGATGAGAAGGCGGCAAGACCTGTTACGGAGACGCTGGGGGCGGGAATGCCTCAGGGTCTGGTGCATTCTGGTTAACCAAACATTTTGCTACAAGGAGAAAGAGCATGGGCAAAAAGGCAAGTACACCGATAGGCATTGGCATCATCGGCAGTGGAGGCATTGCGCAGGCGGCGCACATGCCGGGTTACGCCGCTTACCCTGAACTGTGCCGCATCGTAGCGGTAGCGGACATCAACCCTGAAGTAGCCCGAGCCGCTGCCGAGAAGTTTAACGTGCCGCATGTTTTCACCGACTACCGTGACCTGTTGAAGCTGAAAGAGGTGGATGCGGTAAGCGTGTGCACGCCCAACTACCTGCACAAACAGCCAACCATCGATGCGCTGGAGGCAGGCAAGCATGTGCTGGTGGAAAAGCCGATGGCGATGAACGCGACAGAAGGGCGCGAGATGCTGGAGGCGGCGCGGCGCACCGGCAAGAAGCTGCAGGTCGCGCTAAACATGCGATTCAGCACAGGCGTGCGCACTATCAAGCGATTCATCGACGCGGGTAAGCTGGGCGAAATCTATTACGCCCGGGCGCAGGCGCTACGCCGTCGGGGAATACCGGGTTGGGGCGTGTTCACTCAGAAGGATAAGCAGGGAGGCGGACCGCTCATCGACATTGGCGTACACATCCTGGACGCTACGCTGTACTTCATGGGACACCCAAAACCCGTCGCAGTGAGCGGGATGACCTACACCAAGTTTGGCACGCGCGAGGGCGTTGTGGGCTTGATGGGACAATGGGACCCCAAGACATATACTGTGGAAGACTTTGCGGTGGGGCTTGTGCGCTTCGAGAACGACGCAACGCTGGTCATCGAGTCCAGCTTCTGCGCCAACATCGAGGATAACATTTTCAATACCACCGTGTTGGGCACGGAAGGCGGCGCGCAGCTCAATCCGCTAAAACTGTTCCGCGAGGAGGAGCAGACGCTTCTGGACATCACACCATACGGCCTTCGCGAGGTAAACAGCCATCAGCAGGAGGTGTATGCCTTCCTGCAGGCGATAATCAACGACACCGAGCCGGAAGTCACCGCTGAACAGGGGCTCATGGCAACCGAGATTATCGACGCCATCTACGCTTCGGCGGAAACCGGGCGTGAGGTTGTGCTGAGCTAAGACCACCTTCGAGACGCGATGAACGCCGACCAGCAGAGACCGAATCTGCAGCTGCTCCGCCGCTCCCTGCGCGGGCGCGCGTTGCTCTCCCTGGTAGCGCTGGCAGGGGTGGCGGAGCTGGCTTACGCTGTGGTAAACTTCTCGGCGATGCCCCCATACCTGCGCTTTGAGCTGGGCTTGGGCGCATGGGTGGGCACTATCGGCGCGGCATTTTTGTTGGCGGAGACGGTTCTGAAGTCGCCGCTGGGGCTGCTGAGCGACCGTTTTGGGAGGAAGAGGCTTTTGCTGGTCGGTCCTGTGATTTCTGCAATCACCGCGCCGCTGACCGTACTGGTACATCATCCTCTGGGGTTGTTGTTGCTACGTGCGCTGGATGGGGTAGGAGCAGCCGCTCTGTGGCCCACCATCTTCGCTGCGGTCGCCGATGTAGTGGACGAAAAAGACCGCTCTACTGCCATGAGCCTGCTGAACGTGACTTACCTGATTGGCATCGCCATGGGGCCTTTGCTCGGAGGGGTAGTGAACGACCTGACGGGCAGCCGCACCGCGTCTTTCTATCTGGCGAGCGTGCTGTTCGTGCTGGCAGCAGCAGTATGTGTAATAGGGGTGCCGGCACGTTTTCCGCACCATGCGGAGCACCATACCGACCCGCACCCGCCTCATATCTCTTTGCGTGAGATGTGGGAGAGCGCGAAAATGGTTCCCGATACGCTGCTGCTTGGTTTTATTTCCTTCTTCGGGATCGGCATGGTCATGCTGCTGGTGAAGCTGTATGCAATGGAGGTGCTACACCTGAGCGAGAGCGGATATGGCTTGCTGCTGTTGCCGCCCGCGGTGGTGTTTGCACTGGCGAGTGTGCCAGCAGGCAGGATTGGCGACCTGTGGGGCAAGGAACGGGCGATGCGATTGGGCGTCGGATTGGCGATGGCAGGCATGTGGTTCATTCCTTTTGTGCACAGCCACTGGGTGCTACTGGTGTGCGGGTGCGTGATTGGACTGGGATACATCCTGGCGATTCCTGCATGGATGGCGCTGGTGTCAGAGATAGGGGGCAACCGTCGTGGGGCGGTGATGGGAGCGGTGTTCACTGCGCAGGGTGTCGGCGCGATGCTGGGCGCGCCACTGGGAGCTTATCTATATGACCGCGTGCCTATTCGTATCGGTTCGGTATTTTTTCCCAGCCATATCACGCCCTTTTTGGGTACGGCGGTCGCGCTGACCTTTTCGTTCATTTTAACGGTGTGGTTCTTCCGCGACGGCAAGCGTACTCGTTAAGGAGAAGGTTGCCTGATGCGTCGTCTATTTCGAGCGCGTGAACTGGGAATCTTGCTGGTACTGGCGGCGGAAATCGCCGTTTTCAGTTTGCTGACACATCGCCCCGACCGCCCTAATCCGATGCTCGATGCCGACAACTTGCTGGCAACTGTGCGCGACATGACCGTTCTCGCCACTGCCGCGCTGGGTTCCTGTGTGGTTATTATTGCGGGTGGGATAGACCTGTCGGTCGGTTCTTGTATCGCATTAACTTCAGTGGTGACCGCTTACGCGATTGTATCGGGCTACTCACCGGTGACGGCGTCACTACTGGGGGTGTTGACGGCGATGGCAATGGGATTTCTATCCGCCACCTTCGTCACGCGAGCCAAGCTCCCTCCCTTTATCGCCACACTGGGCATGATGAGTATCGCGCGCGGGTTGGCTTATCTGGTAACCAAAGGCGCTACTATTCCCATCCCTGACTCACACTTCACGCGCGGGTTGGGCAGCGGTATGGTCCCGTTTCCCGGGCTGGCGGTTCCCGTGCCGGTGCTGTTATTGCTATTGTGCGCTGTGTTGTTCCACCTACTGATGACGCACACGCGCTGGGGGCGCGAGATATACGCGCTGGGCGGCAGCGAGGAAGCTGCTAGATTGAGCGGCGTGCCGATTGTGCGGTTGAAATACCTGGTATATACGGTGGGCGGACTGATGGCTGGACTGGCAGGGGTGATATTTACCGCGTACTATGGCACGGGGCAGTCTACCGCCGCGATGGGCTGGGAGCTGGACGCGATTGCTTCGGTAGTGATCGGGGGCGGTAGCCTGTCGGGCGGGCGAGGCTCGGTATGGGGGACGTGTATTGGCGCGCTTATCTTTCAGGTATTGCGTAGTGGTCTGGCGATGGTGGGCGCGTCCGACTACAATCAGCTCATTATCGGTGCAGTGGTGATTGCGGTGGTGGCTTTTGACCAGATGACAGGCAAGCGCCGCATGAGGGTCGGTTGACCTCAGGCGTTTTCGATGTTCTTACGGAAGCAAAGGAGGTAGAAGGGATGACACGTACCTACCAGCATCTAGGGGTATACAGCGACTGGGTGGAGGCGGCGGATCGGGCTCATGCGCTCTACCCTGTAGCGCCGCCGGGCGAGCAAACCCGCCAGAAGCTGCGGGATGTTCTCGGTTTCCACTTCGAGCAGGAGCAACCCCGCGCGGTCCAAGTAGAACGACGCTGGCGACGCGACGGGATAGAAGGCGAAGAGGTTTCGTGGTCGGTAGGTTATGGACCTCGCACGCACGCTTGGTTGCTCAAGCCAGAGGGAGCCAGGGAGCCTTTGCCCGGCGTCGTGGCTCTACATGACCACGGTGGCTTCAAATACTATGGCAAAGAGAAAATCGCGGATGGCCCCGAGGAGCCGCACCCTGTGCTCGTTCCCTTCCGCGAGGAGTGCTACGGTGGTCGCGCCTTTGCGAACGCCCTCGCTAAGGAGGGGTTTGTGGTACTCGTGCCCGATGTGTTTCTATGGGGCAGCCGCAAGTTCCCTGTGCAGACCATCGCCGAAGTAGACCAGGCGGCGCACGAGATGCTCCCTGAATGGCAAAAAGGCGAACATACCGCCGAGATAATCCAGCGCTACAACGCGGTTGCGGCTGTACACGAGCATCTTGTAGAGAAATACTGCCACCTGCTGGGTACGACATTAGCTGGGGTAGTCAGCTATGAAGACAGGGTGGCAGTGAACTACCTGCGTTCTCGACGGGACGTTCGAGCCGACGCTATCGGCTGCATAGGCTTGTCCGGCGGCGGGGCGCGTTCTGCCCTGTTGCAGGCGACCTGCGACTACGTCCGCGCGGCGGTAATCGTGGGCATGATGTGCACCTTTGCCGAGAACTTAGACCATAACGTGGTCTCCCATACGTGGATGGTGCTGCCTTGGGGATGGGCGCGTTACGGGGAGTATCCCGACATCGCCGCCTGCCGCGCCCCTTCACCCCTGATGGTGCAGTACGACGAAGAGGACCCGTTGTTCACGCTGAAAGGGATGCGCGACTCGCACGAGCGTATCGCGGCGCATTACCGCAGCGTGGGAGCGCCAGATAACTATACAGGCGAATTCTACCCAGGTGGTCACAAATTTGACCTTCAGATGCAAGCCAGCGCGTTTGCATGGTTGAAAAGGCAGCTGGGGTGAGCCTTTGCTGCAGGACGAGTCTCTGGAGAGCCGGATGTGGATCGTTTGAACGGCTCGGCGGGAGCCTCGTCCGTGCTACGCTCTACTTTCCCTACGCCTTCGGCTGAGCAAGCGGCGTGTGCTTCTTCTGACAGCTGGCGCACAGCGGGCGACCGTAACGGTTCTCCGACAGCTTATACACGCCTTCGGTAATGGCTGCGCCACAGTCGGAACAGCGCAGCTCACGAGCAGGCTCTTCACGCTCGCGCAAAGCCGCGACGGGCGTGTCCACCGGATGCACCACGCCCCCCTCCGAGAGCTCAGGCGCAAACTGCGTGCCGAAGCCCGCTACTGCCAGCGCACGACCGATAGAGCCCGTCTCCGCCTTCTCGATGAAGTCCGCAAACCCCTCGCGCGTCTCCATCTTGGTGCCGGTGGCAATCACATTGCCGTCCTCATCGATGACGCGCGCGCGGAAGATGGCGATGCCGCGCTCTACGTCTATCTCTACGGGTTCGGTTTCAATGCGCCAGTTCGGATGCTCCTCACGGAACCACACCAGTCGGGCGGCGACGGGCAGGTAGTAGCGTCCACCCTGCACCTTGATCAGGTAGCGTTTGAAATTGAACGGCATTTTTGCTTCTCCCTCCTGCATGAAGTTGAACAGTCCTCCCCAGCGGGGCACCCACCACGGCGACGCCCCGCAGACGGAAAGAGCAGCTTGTGCCAGGGCATTTCCACGAGCCATAGCACAGGAATTATATCATATTTTGTATACTATTTCAAGAGGCAACCTTCCTCTGGAGGGCGAACCTCCCGGTGAGCCGAAAACAACCCCCGCCAGCCGCCCCGTGATGGGGGACGGCTCAGCAGAAGCCTTTTCCCCTGTGGGAAGCACTGACGTGCTTCACTACAAACCTTTCCCGTT
>JANWYZ010000181.1 GCA_025054895.1 bacterium
TCTTGTGCGTGGCTCATGGGCAAGATGCCCATGCCACATCAGAACATCTTCAGGTCGCGACGGAGCGCGACCCTCCAAAACTGTCATGCTGAGCATGGGCGAAGCATCTCCTTGTGGCGAGCCAAATGGTAAGTTTGCATGTTGACAATAAGGTACGGTAAAAAAAACTCCTCGCGAGGGCGAGGAGATGTGAGGGGAGACACAAAAGAACCTATTACACACACCGGACAACTGCGTTTCCTGTACCAATAATGCCCTGATAGCTGAGCACCTGCACTTCGCGCGCCTGCTGGGCGAACCCCGACAGCACTGCCAGATGGTGCATTCCGCCAACTGGCTGCGCCCGCGCCGAGAGCAGGGGGTCTATGTTCAACAGTTCACTCCATGCTCTACTTTCCAGCACACGCAAAACCTGCTCGTCGTGCAGTTTGCCTTCGGGTGATACGGCGGTAATCTCGCGGTGGTCCAGTCTGCCGGATAATCCGCCAACCGCCAGCAACGCGACGCGCTTGCCCCATGACGCAACGACCTCAGCGAGCACGCGCCCCCAGCGGTAGCTGTCACGTAGAGAGAGGGGGCAGATACTTAAGGGCACTACCTGCATGTTCGCATTGAGCCGAAGAGCGTGCAGAGCAACCACTGTGCTGGAATCCAGCTCGCACTGATCGGCAACCAGCTGCACCGGCAACGAGGCGTCTGCTCCTCTTTCCACCAGCTGTTGCGCCAGCTGGGGGACGCCGTTGTAGCTGTAGGGTATAGTTCCAACAAAGCTCTCCTCCAGCACCCCAGCGTATCGCATACAAGCTCCCACGCTGAAAGCATCAGGAGTGGCCCAGCCTGCCGAAACCGCCAGCAACACCTGCGTTGCGCTCTCACGCAGCTCATCGGACACTCGGCGAAGCGCGCTGTGTAAAGACAGGAAGCTGGGAGCCAGCTCCTCGTCCAGCAGTAGCGCTTGCGCGGGTATCACGTAGCTGCGCAGGGCAGTCGAACTATTGGGCAAGCGATGTTCCGACGTAGTAATTGGATACACTTTCTCACTCCTTCCTTATACAGATAGCGTGTGCCTCACGGTGCTATTGTAGCCATACGCTGTCGCGTCCTACGATGCGTACCAGATCCTGCTGGGTGTTGTCGCTTACGTCTACGTTCAAATGAGACACGACGCGATACCGCTGTTTGCCAGAATGCACATGCAACACCAGCCTCGCCTCGCCAGGATGCCTGGTGAGTATCTCACGCAGTACCCGTAGCGCAGGGCGATGAGCGGGCGTCAGGCGAATGTGCAGTGTGCGTGCAGTGCGTTGTCTGCCGTTGCCGTTGTTGCCTCCATTTCCGCCTGGTGTGATGCCGTTGGTCAGAGCCTGAGCTCTCTCGCATATCAGTTCTACCTGCACCTGCGTCTCGCCATGTTCCGAATCTTCCGCACGCAGGCGGTCACGATACTTCACCCTGCCTTCCAGTACCACCACATTGTCTTTCATCAGCAGGTGTTTATGTTCTTCATAAACGTTGGGGAACGCAGTAGCGGATAGTGTGCCAGTCAGGTCTTCGAGCACCACTGCTGCCATACGGTCGCCCCGCTTGGTGCGCAGATGACGCACGCTGGTAATTACCCCGGCGACGCGCACCTGTGCGCCGTCCGCCACCTCGCGTAGATGGTTGCATGGAACGACCCCCAGGTGCTTCATGCGCGTTTGCAACGAGCGCAAAGGGTGGTCGGCGAGATACACGCCCAGCAGCTCTTTCTCGAAGGCGAGTATTTGCTCGCGCGAGAATTCGGGCACGTGGGGTAGGGGCGGTTCCGCGACCTGCTCCATCTGCCCACCTGTAAACAGCGACTCCTGTCCGATACGCCGGTTGTGCACCGCTCGTTGTGCCGCAGCCCATGTGTCCTCGAGAGCGGTAAGCAGTTGGTTGCGGTTGGGTACCAAGCAGTGGAACGCTCCCGCCTGGATTAGTGTTTCTACTGTGCTCTTGCCGAAGTTACCCTGTTGTTCCAGTGTGCGTACGCAGAAGTCGAACAGGCTGGCGAATGGCTTGTCTGCCCGGGCGCGCAAGATGACCTCTACCGCCGCCTTGCCCACATTCTTAATTGCACCCAGCCCGAAGCGGATAGCGTCTCCTTCTACCGTGAAGTCGGCGTCACTGCGGTTGATGTCGGGAGGCAATATCTGGATATTACGACGACGGCACTCCTCGACGTACTGTACCACCTTGTCCTGGTTGTCGAAGTGCGCCGCCATCAGCGCGGCAAAGTACTCCACAGGGTAGTTTGCCTTCAGGTAGGCGGTCTGGTAGGCAACCATCGCATAACACACCGCGTGCGCCTTATTGAAGGCATAACCGGCAAAAGGCTCGATCAGTTCGTAGAGTTTCTCCGCTTGTTTTTCGCTAATCCCATTGCGCACCGCACCCTCGATAAACTTTGAACGCATCTTCTCCATGTCTTCCGCTTTTTTCTTGCCGATGGCGCGGCGCAGGATATCTGCCTGTCCGAGGGTAAAACCGGCGAGCGCACGCACTGTTTGCAGCACCTGATCCTGGTAGACAATGACGCCGTATGTCTCTTCAAGGATCGGCTCGAGCGAGGGGTGCGGATACTCGATGGGTTGCAGTCCCAGTTTGCATCGAATGTAGCGGGGAATATGGTCCATCGGTCCCGGGCGGTACAGAGCAACCATTGCCGCCAGTTCGCGTACGTCGTTCGGCTTCAGTTCGGCGATGTTGCGCCGCATTCCCTGTGACTCGAGCTGGAAGACGCCTGTGGTATCGCCTTGCCCCAGCATCTCGTAAGTCTTACGATCGTCCAGCGGGATGTCATGCAAGTCGATACGCTTGCCCCGTGTCCGTTCGATGTTTTGCAACGTCTTGGCAAGGATAGTCAGATTGGTCAGTCCGAGAAAGTCCATCTTGAGCAAGCCAATCTTTTCAAGCGCCCCCATATCGTATTGTGTGACAGGCGGCCCGTCTCCCACTCGCGCTAAAGGCACATGTTCCGTCAGCGGGTCGCGGCTAATTACCACGCCAGCCGCATGGGTGCTCATGTGCCGCGCTACGCCTTCCAGTCGTTGGGCGATCTCGATCAGCTCTTGCAGGCGCGAGTCGTTGTCAATCAATTCCCGTAGTTCTGGGTTTGCTTTCAGCGCGCTGTCGATGGTCACCTTGGAACCAATCGGAATAAGGCGGGCTATCTGGTCTACCGTCTGCGCGGGGATACCCAGCGCCTTACCAACATCGCGCACTGCTTGCTTGGCGCCCAGTGTCCCAAAGGTGCCGATTTGCGCCACTCGATCCTCGCCGTACTTTTCGGTAACGTAACGAATGACCTCGTCGCGGCGCGTATCCTCGAAGTCCATGTCGATGTCAGGCATCTGCACGCGCTCGGGGTTCAGGAAGCGTTCGAAAGTCAGTCCATAATAGAGAGGGTCAATATCGGTAATGCCGACGCAATAGGAGACCATACTTCCCGCCGCCGAGCCGCGTACACCAAAGAAAATACCCCGGTCGCGAGCAAACTGAGCAAAGTCGTGCACTATCAGGAAGTATGGAGCGAAACCGGTCTTATCTATCACCTCCAGCTCGTACGCCAGCCTCTGCTCAACCTCCGGAGTGACCGGATGATACTTCTGTTGCATTCCCTGACGGGCGAGGTGTGTCAAATAGCTAATCGCTGTATGTCCTGGGGGAAGGTCGGGTTCTGGCAGGTGCACTCGCCCGAAATCGAGGCGCAGGTCTACCATCTCCATGATACGCAGAGTATTTTCCAGCGCCTCCGGGTGGTCGGGAAACAGCCGCGCCATCTCTTCAGGGGTCTTCAGGTAGAACTCATTGGAGCCGTAGCGCAACCGGTCTTCCTCGTTCACCGTTTTGCCTGTCTGCACGCACAGCAGGACATCGTGCGCGCGGGCGTCATCGGCGTTCAGGTAGTGTACATCATTAGTACATATCAGCGGCACACCCAGGTCGCGCGATAGTTTAATCAGTCCTTCTCGAATCGCCTGCTGTTCACTTAAGCCGTGGTCCTGCAGCTCGATGAAATAGTTCTCTTTGCCGAAAAGGTCGCGATAGAAACCGGCGATGCGCAACGCCCGTTCGTAGTCGCGGTTGATCAGCGCGACGCACACTTCACTGCTTAAACAACCACTGGTAGCGATGAGCCCCTCGCTGTATTGTTGTAGCGCCTCGTGGTCTACGCGCGGTTTATAGTAGAATCCTTCCAGTGAGGCGATGGTACTGAGCCGAATCAGGTTCTTGTAGCCCGACAGATTCTTCGCCAGCAGGAGCAAGTGGAAGGCGGAAGAGTCTTTACGCGGGTCGCGGTCGGTGCGTTTACGCGGAGCAACGTACACTTCACAACCGATGATGGGTTTGATGCCTGCCTCCAGACATGCCTCGTAAAACTCAATGGCGCCGCTCATTACGCCGTGGTCGGTAATCGCCAGAGCAGGCATTCCTAAGCTGGCTACTTTCTGTACAAGTGGTTTGATGCGGTTAGCGCCGTCCAGCAAGCTGTATTCTGTATGCGTATGCAAGTGCACAAATCGCGGTTGTGACATGGCTTTTTGACCCCCGGCTCCCGTTCCTGCGAGGCTCAGCCCTGTGGGCTGGGAAAAAGTAGATAAAAGTCGGCATAAACAACATGTAGTAAATTGTATCGCTACTCACACAATATCTTGTGTCCTTTAAGCCGTGCGCTCATATTCTACAAGATTTGGGCGCGGTTGTAAAGGGGTTTTGAAAGGGGTGTGAAAAAAAATTTCTTTATCTTCTCCCTGGCGTAGCGCCCCTCTCGCCGACGCATTGCGCCGCTATAAACGCCGCGCTAATGACGCGGGTGTGGGGCTGTATACTCTGTAGCCGTTCCCAGTCGTTTTAGCCACCACAGCGCTATCAAGTCGTATAGTGTATGCGCTACACAACATCCCCACAGGTTAGCTGTCAGTGCATATAATGCTCCCAGCAACAGTCCGAAAGGTAAGTAGAACAGCATCATCTTGATCCCATCGCTATCCCAGCGCAAGACATGCACGACGGCAAACAGCAGCGAAGACAACCAGATACCGGAGAGCGGCTGGATGACTCCACGAAATAACGCCTCCTCGCCAAAGCCTGCCACCACAGAGAGCAATATCATTTCGCGAAGGCGTATGCCGACGAACAAAGGGACGATTTGCACCATCCACCGTTTCAAAAACGCCCAGGCTGCCCACCGTTCGGAGGCTGCGGAACCTGCCGCCGCCATTGCCAGCATCAACATCGCCAGCAAGACGCCCAGTGCAGTGTCTTGCAAGGTGGGAACCATCACATTGTGCCACCTTAACTGCTGGAAGTACACTCGCACTGCCAGCAGGCTCAACCCTGCCACAGCCAGCGCCCCCTCCAGCCAGAGCAGCGTAGATACCAGACGATGCATCGACGTACTCCTTGTGTTGCACAGGCAGTATAGCCTAAAGGCGTCCTGCAGGTCAAATCGCGTTGATTTTTACCCCCGATTCCCCGTATACTACTACAGGACAGTGCGATTGCCGACAATAGAAGTAAACGCTCGAAGAAGGGAAGGACGTTTAAGCAATGAAGTGGTTCTGGATAGCTGGTGCGATATATGCATTGAGTGCATCGGTGCAGGCGCAGCCTTTGCCAGCGCAGGTACAGAAGCGCGTAGACGCCATCTTCGACGCGATGGTAGACCACTGGATTGTGCAGATGGACCGGTGGTGGCATGATGGTCAGCATGAGCATCTCATCAATATGACCTACTTTACCATCCGCTTCGACCCGCGAAACGTCAGCCTGTATGAGAACGCCGGGTGGCTGCTCTGGAGTTCCAACCGCGATGACGAGGCGGTAGCGATGTACGAGCGTGGACTGCGCAACAATCCTGATGCCTATGATATGTACTACGAGCTGGGGCAGTACTATTACCTTCGCAAGAGAGACTACGCCAGAGCTAAAGAGTATCTGGAGCAGGCAGTGAAGTTTCCCTGCGAGTGGTTCGTGTGGAACACGCTAGGGCATGTTTACGCCCGGCTTGGCGAGAAAGAGAAGGCGATAGAGACGTGGCAGGAGCTATTGCGCCGTTTTCCGATGATGCCGATAGACCAGATGGAGGCGGTGCGCAAGAACATCCGCGATACCATGACCCGTGATGCGACGCCAGCTTCCGGGGAGAACAAGCAGCAATGATTGGTCTGATAGACCTGCTTCTGCAGTTGATAACGTGGGCGATACTGGCAGATGTGATACTGTCGTGGTTGATGTTCGCTAACGTGGTGAAGT
>JANWYZ010000182.1 GCA_025054895.1 bacterium
GTTCGAGATATGGTCGCCGGGCAATCGCTTCTCCAAGATGGAGGAGAAGATGCGCTTCTACGAGCGCTACGGGGTGGAGGAGTACTACATCTACTACCCTGAAAGCGGCGAGTGGGACGGCTGGCGACGCGAGGGCGAGCACTTCATGCCCATCGAACAGATGGAGGGTTGGGTCAGCCCGCGCCTTGGTGTTCGCTTTGGCAAAGGTTCAGAGACGGAACTGGGGTTACACTTGCCCAACGGCAGAAAGATGCTCTCCTTCATGGAGATAGCACAAATCGCAGAACGGGCGCAGCGAGAAGCCGAAGCCGAACGTCAACGGGCGGAGCGCCTTGCAGCCAAACTGCGCGAACTGGGTATTGACCCCGAGCAGGTGTGAAATTGGTCTGATGTACGGTGAAGGAAACCTCACCCCTATCCCCTCTCCTGTAGAGCAGGGGCGCTCGTTTCCACAAGCATCATCCTGCTTGCGTTATTGGACGGCAGGTCTGGTTGCGGCTGCGCTGGCGTTACTCACGGCATGTGGGGGCGGGGGACAGCACGCTCCAGCTCTCCCTGCGAATGAACGTCTGCTCTTCTCTTTTGAACGCAAAACGATGCTCCCCATGTACGCTGGAACCGCCTCGCGTGCCATTGCATCCGAACACGCCACAAACGGACAGCACTCCCTGCGCCTCAAGTTCTCACCCGGGCGGGAGACCATTATCCTGGATACCGGTGGCTTCCCGATGGACTGGCGCGGATGGCGGGCGCTGAAGATGGACGTATACCGAAAAGGCGCGCCCCTCCTGGTCAACCTGCGCATTACCGATGCACAGGGCAAACGCCACTGGATATGGAGCAAACAGATAAACCCCGGCGCTAACACGCTGTCGTATGACGTTCCATCCTTAAGCGGCAGGATAGACCTCTCCGCAGTTACGGAGCTGATGTGGTACGCTGAACAGCCGTCTGGTGAGATTTACATTGACGCAATCCGACTGAGCAGGTAGCGGATACCGCTTTCGCGAAGAGATTTCCGGCATCCCCATCGGAGGCGATGTGCAATGAAAGCAATGTTTGCCTGGTGCGTCGTTCTGCTCATCTTGACGGAGGCTGGTATGCACACAGTGTCCGCCCAGGAGGCGTTATGGGTCGTTCGCGGCGTTCCCTCACACGGGCTGGTAGTAGCACGGGTGAACCTGCGACACTTTACCGGTCGCGCCGGAGTCGCTGCGGTAACCGCGATAACTCTACCCGATAAGAAACCTGTGCCCATCCAGTTTGTACCGGACGGCGAGCAGGGTGAAGGCGTGTTGGTTGCGCAATTTCCCAGACCAGGAGACTGGAAGGTGCAGCTGCGGATGCGCAAAGGCGCCGCAGGCGACATCAAGCCCGCGGGGTTGGTATCCACTGAGCATTATGAGATGCTTTTCACCGACCACCGACAGGCAGGCTACCCCTCATCCATCCTCTATCGGCAAACAGGCAAACGGCTGGAGACCTTTGTCTGGAACGACCGCGTACATCATCGCGAACTGGGCAGCTTCCACCTGCGCTTGGACCCCGAAGCGCGTGCAGAAGTAGTTTCCGAAGGGCAGATATGCACGGTAGTGCGCGTGCAGGCGCGCTACCGCCGTTCAGACGGCAAGCGTCCGCCTTCAGAGCCTTCAGCGGTGTACCACTGGTTCCTGTTCAAGAGGTTGCCGCTGGTGTATGTGACCGCGCGAGCACAGCAGAAAACGCCTTTCGCGTGGGACGAGTTCCACTTCTTAGAGTTCAACTTTCCTGACGCCAGTTTTACCCGATGGGCTGGCGATGAACCCTTACGCGAGGGCAGTCTGGCGGCTAACGGAGGTACCTTCCGCTTCGAGAGGTGGGCTGCGTTGGTAGATGGACAGGACGCACTGGGCATGTGGGGGCAACCGCTGCTCGTTCACGATGGGCGAGGGGCGTACGGCACTTACCTGCACTCCACCTGGCAGAGCTGGGATGGCACCCGGCTGGAAGTGGCTACGTGGCTGTGGGTGGGCGCTGCCAAAGAACCGGTGAAAGCGGTGCAGCACGCCTCACGTACCTATGGACAGCTGGTGTCAACAGTGGTGACCACGCCCGCCCTGCGCCAGCGCATCGAGGCACTTCGGCAGAGGGCGTCCTCCCTGCGCGGGAGAGAGCGTCAGATGACGCTCTGGACGGCTGCGCTGGCGGAGAGGCTGGAGGCGCAAGGAGACTTCACCGGCGCACAACGGGTGCTGGGCGGACAGCTGCCCTCGCGCTGGCGTCGCTTCACCGCAGGCGAATTAGGGATTCTGGTCGAGCAGACCGAAGAGGGGTTCCGTCTACAGAGCCTGTACGACCTGTTGCGAGAACGCGAGCTGCTTGCTGCGGATAACCCTCCTCTGTTCACGCTCAGCCTGCGCGATACCACCACGCGAGAGATGTCAACCTTGAGCTCCGACAACGGCTGGCGGAAGGTAGCGTTGGAGCAGCGGCGCGGCGGCTTTACCCTGAGCTGGAGCCAACCGCGCGACGAACGCTTTGCGGGAATCAGCGTCACCGCACAGGCACAAACCGACAGCCGGCGGCATGCCCTGCGCTGGAGCCTGCAGGTACAGAACAGGAGTACCCGCTGGAGCCTGTGGCGCGTGG
This sequence comes from bacterium, assembly GCA_025054895.1. GTDB lineage: Bacteria > Armatimonadota > HRBIN16 > HRBIN16 > HRBIN16 > HRBIN16. The sequence goes on from JANWYZ010000182.1 coordinate 2,629, forward strand.
CGTTCCCACAGGTGTCTGTTGCCGAACTGGGCGACGACGCCACCGTGTTGTTCCCGCGCGGTCCGGGCGAAATCCAACGAGGCGCGTGGCGACAGCACTTCAGCTACCGTAGCACCTACCCCAACGGCTGGTGCAGTATGCAGCTGCTGGCGGCGTACGCCTTGCAACCCCGCCCGGTAGGGTTGTACTTTGCTCTGCACGACCCGATGGGCAGCACGAAAGATATCGGTTTGCAGAGTAATCCCGCCGGTCGCAGCGTGCGCCTGTACACCGAGCATCCCGCGCCAAACATGGGCAAAGCGGGCAACTCGTTTACCCTCGCTGGACAGGCGGTGTGGCAGCTGTTAAGAGGCGACTGGTACGACGCGGCGCGGGTATACAGAGATTGGGTAATGCGCGAAGCGAGGTGGTATCCACGTTCTCCCAAAAAGACCCCGGCATGGATGCGCGACCTGCCCCTGTGGGCTTTGACCGGCGGCACGGCGCAAGAGGTGGTTTCCCCGGTGCAGGAGTTTGCTCGCTATCTGGGCGTGCCGGCGGCGGTGCACTGGTACAACTGGCATCAGATACCCTTCGATAACGACTACCCCCACTATTTCCCCGTCAAAGAGGGCTTCGCCGACGGGGTGAAGCGGTTGAACGAGGCGGGCGTGTTCGTCATGCCTTACATCAACGGCAGGTTATGGGATACGCGCGACCGGGGTATGGAGGACTATCAGTTCAGCGCGGTCGCCAAGCCTGCAGCCGCCAAAGACGAGCGAGGCGAGCCGTACATCGAGGTATACGGCAGCAAGGAGGCGGACGGTAGCCCCGTGCGTCTGGCGGTGATGTGCCCCACTGCCGACCTGTGGCAGGACAAGGTGCGCGAGATTGTGGCGCGCCTGTTTGGGGAGTATGGCGTGAACGCGGTGTATATTGACCAGATAGCTGCTGCACCGCCGGTGCTTTGCGTTGACGCCTCGCATGGGCATCCGCCGGGCGGTGGCTACTGGTGGAACGAGGGCTACTGGCGGATGCTGGAACGTATTCGCGCGGAGATGCCCGCCGACCGCGCCCTCACTACCGAGTGCAACGCCGAGCCGTTTATCGCCTGGTTTGACGGCTACCTCACCTGGCACTGGCAATACGAGGGGCAGGTTCCTGCCTTTCCTGCCGTGTATTCGCAGGCTATTCAGATGTTCGGGCGGGCGTATCGCGGCGGTAGCACCAAAGACCTCGCCCTGCGCATGAAGGCGGCGCAGCAGCTGGTGTTCGGCGAGCAGATTGGCTGGATAGACCCGAACGTCGTTCGCGAGGAGAGCAACGCCCGTTTCCTGAAGCAGATAGTGCAGCTGCGCTGGCGATACAGGGACTTCTTCACCCGCGGCGAGATGGCGCGTCCCCCCCGACTGGAAGGCAGTATCCCCACCGTCCGCGCCGACTGGCAGTGGGAAAACGAGTGGTGGGTGAGTGCGCCTGCCGTCTACACTGGCGCGTGGATGCTGCCCGAGCAGAAACGACTGGTGTTGTTTTTCGTGAACGTGGCGGATGAACCCGTGTCAGCGACCGTGCGCTTTAACTCATCGGCTTACGGCATCAGTGCGAAGCAGGTGCGATTGGCGCAGAAAGGGGATGAAAGCGATTCGGGTGCCAGGCAAACCGCTCCCGCTCGTTTTGAGCGCAAGTTGAACATTGCTCCACATCAGGCAGTGGTCTGGGAAGTGGAGTGGTAATACCCTGTTGTAAAGATAGATGCGCTTCAGTCCATGATGAGCCTGGCTATGATGCCAACAATACGCCTTCGCACACTGTGGAACTCGCTGAAAAGGAGGAAACTGCCTGCTCAGGTTCCTCTAATAATTCGTCTTTGCGGAGGTCACCCTGATCGCCCGTTGTCACCCTGAGCGTTAGCGAAGGGTCTCAGATGCTTCGTCTTCGGCTCAGCATGACAACATGGGAGGGTCGCGCTCCGTCGCGACCGCGAAACCCTGACGGCTCGAACCCGTTTTTCGTACCCCTCCCATGCCCTTGACAAAATCCCTTTTCTTCGGTAAAATCCTACAGGTGTTCGAACATAATTCGCGTCGAAATGGGGTTAGCAATGGTCGCTGTTGTTAGAACTGGCGGAAAGCAATATAAGGTAGAGCCTGATACGATCCTGCGTGTGGAAAAACTACCGGTGGAAGAGGGACAGACGGTTGAGCTCACCGAGGTACTGCTGGTGCAGGATGAGAACGGTATGCGCGTAGGTACTCCTACGGTACCCAACGCCAAAGTGGTTGCCGAGGTGGTGCGCCACGTAAAAGGCAGAAAGATTGTTGGCTTTACCTATAAGCCGAAGAAGAACGAGCGACGCCGCTACGGACACCGGCAGTGGCAAACGATTCTTCGGGTGCAAAGCATCGAAGCGGTGAAGTGAGGTGAAGGAAATTGGCACACAAGAAAGGCGTCGGAAGCTCCCGCAACGGGCGAGATAGTAAATCGAAGCGGCTCGGCGTGAAGGAATTCGCAGGCGAGTATGTGAAGGCGGGGAGCATTATCATCCGCCAGCGAGGCACCAAGTTCAAGCCGGGCAAGAACGTGGGCATGGGCGGCGATTACACCCTGTTCGCCCTGGTGGATGGTGTGGTAAAGTACGAGAGCAGCGATAAGAAGAACCGCCGTGTGAGCGTGGTACCGATAGCAGAAACGGTCACCGCGTAGTTTGGGGGTGAACGGCAACAGGTAAAAGGCTCGCCAGCGTGCGAGCCTTTCGTGCATTCGGGGGAGGCAATGTTCGTCGATGAGGTGACCATAGAGGTTCAGGCAGGAGACGGCGGCAGCGGCTGTGTGGCGTTCCGGCGGGAAAAGTATGTGCCTCGTGGCGGTCCAGCTGGAGGCGACGGCGGGCGAGGGGGCGATGTGGTGCTTGTGGCGGATGATCGCCTGACCACCCTGCTGGACTATCACTTCCAGCGTCACTACCGCGCCGAGCGGGGCGGCGATGGAGGCTCCAATCTGCGTCATGGCAAGCATGGTCAACACTGTGAGCTGCGCGTGCCCGTTGGCACAATGGTGTACGATGAGGAAACGGGCGAATGGCTGGCTGACCTGATTCAGCCCGGGCAGCGGGTGGTGGTAGCAAGGGGTGGTCGCGGCGGTCATGGCAATGCCTACTTTGCCAATCCCGCGCAGCAGACGCCGCGCTTTGCGGAAAAGGGCGAGCCGGGCGAACGACGCAGGCTTCGGCTGGAGCTGAAGTTGCTGGCGGACGTAGGGCTGGTTGGCTATCCCAATGTGGGTAAATCCACCCTCATCTCCCGCATCTCCGCGGCTAAACCCAAAATCGCCGATTACCCCTTTACCACTCTTGTGCCCAATCTGGGTGTTGTCTTCGTCGAGCAGGGGCGCAGTTTTGTGGTAGCAGACCTGCCCGGCTTGATTGAAGGCGCACATGCTGGCGAAGGGCTGGGACATCAGTTCCTGCGCCATGTGGAACGCTGTCGGGTGTTGCTGCACCTTCTGGACATCTCCGGTATGACAGGGCGCGACCCCTTGCAGGATTTCGAGGTGATACAGCGCGAACTGGAACTGTATAATGCCGATTTGTTGCACCGTCCTGTGGTGGTA
>JANWYZ010000183.1 GCA_025054895.1 bacterium
CAGGCTGGACGCCCACGTGTCGCCCGGTATCAACGGGTTGAAAGCTTCTATGGCGACGGCGACGGGAGTGTATTCGTCTTCCAGCATTGCCCTGCCGAAGGGGTAGGTGGCTTCGAAGCCTTTGGGCTTCATGCGCGGGATGCCCGCCAGTACCTGCGGCGCGCCGAAATCGGAGGACAGCCCCTCAGTGAGGTCGCCTTCCAGCACGCGCAGTTTGCGCTCCGCGCCCTGTCGCGTCCACAGCATCAGGTGCGCGTACATCGGTCGCCAGCCGCGATGGGGGCGGCTCATCAGCTGCCAATCGGTAAGCTGCCCTTTTCCGCCGAGGCAGAAGAACCCAGTGCCGATGCCACCGACGGGCATGGCGACTTCGCGCAGGTGCTGGGCATCGTAGGTGGAGAGCACCATCCAGTCGGGTTTTGGGATATGCACGGTTGACATACTGTTTACACCCGTCCTCCCTCTGCACGTGATAGGAACACCCCTTATACCTTATATCGATTGTGCAAGATGCTCAAATTTTTCCTTCTGAAAAGGAAAAACTTATGATAAAATCTTCTTGAGAGGAGGACAACCCTGTCTCGGTATGCGCGACGTGATACGGCAAAAGATTGTGGATGGTATCCACGCGGAGATACCCTCCTTGACTCCACGTGACGTTCGTTTACCTCAAGTGCCCGGCAAAGCGCTCGCGGTAGTAGGAATGCGTCGGGTAGGGAAGACCACCTTCTTGTGGCAGGTGTTGGGCGAGCGGTTACAAGCGGGTGCGCCGCGTGATTCGTTGCTCTTTTTCAGTTTCGAGGACGAGCGGCTGATGGGAATGCAGGCAACAGACCTGCAGATGCTTATCGAAGAGTATTACCTACTCTATCCGCAAAAGCGTGACCACGAGCCTGTGGTGCTCTTTCTGGACGAGATTCAGGTGGTGCCGGGTTGGGAAGCTTTCGTGCGGAGGCTGATGGACACGGAGAGAGTGGAGGTGTTTCTCTCTGGCTCGTCAGCACGTTTGCTCTCGCGGGAGGTCGCCACCAGCATGCGCGGGCGCGCGACGGAGGTACGCCTCTACCCTTTCAGCTTCAGGGAGTATCTGCGTCATCGCAGGTGTGAGCCCCAGCAGCCTGTGGCGTATCTGTCGAAAGGGGAGCGGTCCTTGCTTCAGAATCGGCTCGAGTCGTATCTGAGGGAAGGAGGGTTCCCGGAGGCGCAGGGGTTAGAGGAGAGAGACCGACGCCAGCTCTTGCTGGGTTACGTAGACGTTGTGCTTCTCAGGGACGTGATTGAGCGTTACAACATTTCGCATCCTGTAGCGCTGCGCTGGATGGTGAGGGCTTTGCTGGGCAACGCGGCGGGGATGTTCAGTGTGAACAAGATGCACCGCGATATGCGCTCGCAGGGCTTCGCCATCGGCAAAGAGAGCGTGTATTCCTACCTTTCCCATCTGGAAGATGCGTTTCTGATTCGAGTGGTTCCAATAGAGGCTTCTTCGGAGAGGCAAAGGATGGTGAACCTACGCAAGATATATCCTGTGGACCCCGCATGGATACCATTATATGACCGGAGCGGACGCGCGAACATCGGACACATTCTGGAGACGTGTGTGTTGATAGAGCTGGAGCGACGCGGCGCAGAGGTTACTTACGTGCGCACAGCACAGGGATACGAGGTAGATTTTCTTGCACGCTACTGGGATGGGCGAGAGGAGCTCATTCAGGTATCCGCCGACCTGTCTGACCCTCATACTGCAGAAAGGGAAATGCGTGCGCTGATAGAGGCGGCGCAAACGTACCGCAACGCGGCGCCCAAAGTGATCACCCTGTATCCGTACATACCGCCTGTTCCTCACGGGGTCACCGTGCAGACGGCTCTGGATTGGTTCCTGCAGTTGGAGGAAGCCCAGTAAACCGTTACCTCCTCCGACCACCCACCTGACGGGCGATTACCTCCGCTTTAAGATGCGGCAGGCGAACACTCCTCCAGCCATCGCGCCCGGGTGCGCCTGCCAGCGTACTGTTACCTTGTTCTTGCCTCTGGTGAGCTCCTCAGGCAGGGGATGCACCACATCGAAGAACTTGCCCGGTGCGTTGTTATTCAGCGACTGGGTAGCAATCTTCACGCCGTCTACCAGCACGTCGAACACGCGGTTGCCCACGTCGCTTCCCCAGTAGGTGCAGAGCAGCTCCATCGGCGCGTCGGACAGTATCTTCATCTCATACGAGAACCACCCGCCGTCTACCGCGTGGCGCCAGCGGCGACCAGAAAAGTCGCCTGCGCTGGTCTTTTCGCCCTGCAGGTTATGGGCGCGCTCGGAGGCTTCATCGCCGATTTGCACCTTATCTATCGTGCGAGCATCCAGCGCGTGCAAGCGTTCTTGCTCAGCGCGAAATTCAGCGTCCATCTGTCGCCACTGCGCTTCGCTCACCAAACGCCAGTACACGGTGTAGCGTTGCCCGTGCATCCGGTGGAAGGGGATCAGGCGAACGTCGTTCGGGCGTCCTACGCCGCTCGTTTGCCAGGTGAGCGATTGGCTGCGCACAGGCTTCAGCCACGCTTCGGGCGGCTTACCACCGGTGACGAGCACCGGCACACGCGGCTCCGGTTCCTCTGGCTTGCCCAGCACGCCCGCGAGCACTACTGGTCCGTGCAACACGGCGATCATGCTGGCGTCGTCAGGCATGGATTGGGTGTGCAAACGTTGGGGCAGTGTCAGGTCCAGCCTGTCTCCATCCTGCCAGCGACGGGAGAGGACAAGGTAGCCCTGCGGAGCAGGCGAGAGCCGCGCGCTGCGACCGTTCAACCGGGCAGTTATCGCTTTCGCCTTCCAGTATGGCTCGCGCAGGCGCAAAGCCATCTCTACTGGCTCGCGGCAGGAGAAGCACAGATGTATCCTGTCCTCTTCCGGGAAGCGGGTTTCCATGCGCACGGTCAGTCCTTTCTGCTGCCAGCGCAATTGCGAGGGGATGAACAGATTCACCCACAGCCCCTCGGTGTTGCAGAAGTAAACCGTGTCGCCGTACCTGGTGTGGTTCTCCATGCCCGTGCCGACGCAACACCAGAAGGAATCGTGGGGCGTGGAGTAGGTCTTAAAGTGCCCCGGCTTGAGCGACACATAGTAGCAGACCATGCCCGTTTCGGGGTGCTGCGAAGCGAGAATGTGGTTGTACAGGGCGCGCTCGTAAAAGTCCATGTACTCCGCTTTCGGCTCCCAAGAGAACAGGTGGCGCGTGAGCTTGAGCATGTTGTAAGTGTTGCAGGTTTCGCAGGTGTTGGTGGACAGGCGGTCGGAGAGCTTATCGGGCGGACCAAAGTGCTCGTGGTCGCTGTGCCCGCCGATGACATAGGAGTGATGATTCACCACCCTGTCCCAGAAAAACTCAGCGATTCGCCGGTAGCGTCGTTCTCCAGTGAGTTCGTATAGCCTTGCCACGCCAATGACTTTGGGGATTTGCGTGTTCGCATGCAAGCCGGGCAGGCAGTCCTCGCCGTTTGCCAGGCGGTCTAAAACTGCGCGGTGGTAGAACTTGCGGGCGAGTTCCAGATATTTTTCGTCGCCGGTCAAGGCGTACAGGTTCGCCATCGCCTCGTTCATGCCGCCGTGTTCGCAGGCAAGCATCCTTTGCCACTGCTCTTCGCTCAGCCGCTCTGTGGTGCGATATGCCCAGTCTCCCAGCTTCCGAACGACCTCCAGAGCCTGCCCGTTCCCGCAGAGAGTGTACGCATCGATGAGTCCAGCGAACAATTTGTGCATGGTGTACCAGGGCACCCATCCGCCGTTGAGGTCAAAGGGCTGAGCGCGGATGTCACCCTGCGCAATCTCGCGGAAGATGCGTTCGCCTTCGGGTATCGCACTGACGTAGCCGCTGTCCCCTTTCGCCTGGCATTCCGCCAGCTCGCGCACGATATAGTCCACGCGCTTGCGGAACTCTTCGCCGCCCGACGCGGCATACTGCAGAGAACACGCCGAGAGATAGTGCCCCAACGAGTGTCCCGAAACGCCCATCGTCTCCCAACCGCCGTAGAGGGGCGCTTTGGGCTGAAGACCGGCATACAGGCGGAAGCGGTGCAACAGGCGGTCCGGCTCCAGGGAGAGCAGGTAACGAGCGTTGCGCTCCATGGCCTGCTGGAACGGACTATCAAGCAGGCGCACCTGCGACAGGGGGAAAGGCTCTACCTGAAGAGGTATCCTGCGGCGTTGCATTATTCCACCCGCGCTTTGCGCACTCGCTCCAGCAGTTCCAGTTGCACGCCCAGTTGCTGCTGAGCGTCAAAGTAGGCGTACTGCCCATCCCCCATGTCGCCGCGCTGAACCAGCGGGATGCCGTGCTGTTTGAGAAACTCCGCGCTGGCTTGCATATCGTCCGTCCAGAAGGCGATGTGATGCACCGACTCGCCGTTCTTGTCTAACGCCTCCTTCCACGTGCTGGGCTCGCCAATAGGTTCTATCAGCTCCAGCTGCACCTGTCCCAGATTGAAAAAGGCTAACTTCGCCTGCGCGTTGCTGGGCTGCCCGCGATAGAGCATGTGAGCCTCGTCACCCGGCTCGGTGATGATGATGTTGGGCACGGGCTGCCCCAGTACCTGTGACCACCGTTTGCAGGCTTCTTCGATGTCATGCACCACAATGGCGATTTGCGCGACCGTAGTATTAGCCAGACCGTGAGTTGCCATACGCTGTTCCTCGATGCTGTTTTGGGTTATTGTTTCGCAGGGGGCTGGGGTAAAACCTGCCAGTAGTTCGAGAGTTTGCGTACACAGACACGCTTGTCCACAAGACAAATCCCGTCCTCTAGACAAACTTTCGTACAAAACCTCAGAATCCCCTTTAGATTTCTTAACAAATGCCGATAATACCCTCTGGTTCGCTATTCACTTCACCTGCCTTGGGCAGGAGATTTCGTACGGAGGAGAGAGTCGCGATGCAAGCTGTCATTCTTGCGGGAGGTCAAGGCACACGCCTGCGCCCGTTAACTGCGCGCACTCCCAAGCCGATGGTGCCGCTCTTCGACCGCCCTGTGATGGAGCATACGTTGCTGTTGTTAAGAAAGCATGGCATCCAGCAGGTGTTTGTTACGTTGTCGTACAGGGCGCGAGAGATTATCGACTACTTTGGCGGCGGCAGCCGCTGGGGCATGCGCATCCACTACTCTATTGAAGATGAGCCAATGGGCACAGCGGGAGGCGTGAGGCGCTTTGTCAGCTCACTGCACGACACGTTTCTGGTCATCTCTGGCGATGCGGTGACCGACTTCGACCTGAGCGAAGCGGTGGCTTTCCACCGGCGCAAAGGTGCCGTCGCCACAATGCTGCTCTATTCGGTGGAAGACCCTACGCCTTTTGGCATTGTGGAAACGGATAGCGACAGCAGGGTGCGCCGTTTTCTAGAGAAGCCATCCGCAAACGAGGTCTTTACCAACACGGTTAACACCGGTATCTACGTATTGGAGCCGTATGCGCTGCGCTTCGTGCCCGACGACCAGCCTTTCGACTTCAGCCGGAACCTGTTCCCGCGTCTGCTGGCGAACAACGACCCCTTCTTCGGCTTTCGGGCGCACGGTTACTGGTGTGACATCGGTAACCTGCTTCAGTATCGACAGGCGCATTTCGACGCGCTGACCAACAAGGTATCGTTGGAATTACCTGCCGAGCCAGTTCGCCCCGGTGGATGGATTGGCGAAAACGCCGTGGTAGATGGCAACGTCAAACTCGAGCCGCCGTTCTATATCGGCGCAGGAACGCGCCTGCAGCGCGGTGCAGCCATCGGAAAACACGCTGTGATTGGCGCGCGCTGTTTGGTGGAGAGCGAGGCTTCTATCCGCGCCTCTATTGTGGGACCTGACGCGCGAGTTGGAGCGGGAACACGGTTGACCCATTGTGTGGTGGATTCGGGCGCCCATGTAGAAGCGCGCACTGCACTCAGCAACGCCGTGCTCTCTGCAGAAGTTACCGCGCCTTTAGCCTCTTCCCTGCCAATGGCGGCGTAGCAGGATGGGCAGGCGGGTTAATACCCGCCCGCCCTGTTTATATCCCAAGCCTTTGGCGCAGGTTTTACTAACTGATGATTTACCTTTTGAATACTTGGCGCAATCGCTATGACCCGCTCAGAATGACAGGCGGATTGGAGGGCTGAGCTCCCGCCGAGCCGTCTGCGTGGTCGCGATGGAGCGCGACCCTCCAGTGGTTGCCTGCCCACATTTGGAGGGACGCACTCCGTTGCGTCC
>JANWYZ010000184.1 GCA_025054895.1 bacterium
CTCCACGATGCGACGCGCTACGGACGGGTTCTCCTCAAAATACTGCGTGAGCGCCTCGCCCACGATGGAGTTGACCAACCCTTCGATCTCGCTGTTGCCCAGCTTGGTTTTGGTCTGCCCCTCGAACTGCGGGTTGAGCAGCAGCACGCTGATTACCGCGGTCAGCCCCTCGCGCACGTCGTCGCCGCTGAAGTTGGGGTCTTTCTCCTTGAGCAAGCCGTTCTTGCGGGCGTAGTTATTGATGACGCGCGTCAGCGCCGTCTTGAAGCCCGACACGTGCGTGCCGCCTTCGGTGTTGTGGATATTGTTGGCGAAGGCGAAGATGTTCTCCTGATAGGTATCGTTATACTGGATGGCGATTTCCACGTAGGTATCTTCGCGCGTGCGGGCGAAGTGGATAGGTTTATGCAACGGGTCTTTGTTCTCGTTCAGCCACTGCACGAATTCCGCCAGACCGTTTTTGTAATGGAAGGTCTGCGTGGGCTCGCCGTGCAGTTCATCGGTGAAGGTGATGGTAACGTTCTTGTTCAGGAAAGCGAGCTCGCGGATGCGCCGCACGATACGTTCGGGGTCGTAATCACGCTTCTCGAAGATGAGATGGTCGGGCAACCAGTGCACCATCGTACCCGTGTTTTTCGCTTTACCCACCACCTCCAGAGGCGTCACCGGGGTTCCTCGTTCGAACCGCTGGCGATACCGTTTGCCATCGCGACACACTTCCACCACCAGCCACTCGGAGAGGGCGTTCACACACGACACCCCGACGCCATGCAACCCACCGGAGACGCGATAACCACCGCCGCCGAACTTGCTGCCGGCGTGCAGGCGCGTCATCGCCAATTCCACGCCCGTCAAACCCGTTTCTTTGTTGATGTCCACCGGGATACCCCGTCCGTTGTCAGTGACGGAGAGACTGCCGTCGGAATGGAGAACCACATCGATGCGGGTGCAGAAGCCTGCCAGCGCCTCGTCGATGCTGTTATCGATGACCTCATAGAAGAGTTGGTGGAGCCCGCGCACGCCAGTATCCGCAATGTACATGCCTGGGCGTCGGCGTACTGCTTCCAGCCCCTCCAGCACGGTGAACTCCTGCGCCGTGTACTCGCGATCAACGGTAGTCACCAAAGACTGCTCGTCAGGAGTTTGGGGTGTCGTCAGTATTCCCGGTTTTGCCATGCGTTGTTCCTTCCCACACCTCCAAGCGGACAAATCCGCAATTCAGCAGGCTTTCCTGAGGAGATTTCCAATATATTGTATCAGAAAGGTTTCAGGTTGTCAAATATTGGGGTCTGGGGTAGCAGTGGCTCCTCGTGGACGTGGAAAATCCGATTTATGGTGGAATATCAAGAGGTTCACGCCTGACTTTTGTCAAAGGAGAGTTCATTCATCTGCCGCGGCAGGAATTGGTAAACCGCCGTTCCGAATCAGAAGGCAACAACAGTAGAAGGCGACGAGAAACGATGAGGATGTTCTGTGTATTGTGCTGTTTGCTCTGGGCGATGCAGGTTGCGGCTCAGCCTGCGCCAGAGCCCGAGGAGTGGTTCCGCTATTCACCCCAGCCAGTGGAAGCGGCAGTACAAACTCTTAGCGCAGCAGGGGAGAATACTCATCTACTCGTCCGGTTTCCCAGTCTGGTCAGGACCGACGAGTACCCCCAGAATCAAACGGTGTACGCTGAGGTGTTTATCCCACACGCAGGACAGAAAATGCCTGCGGTGGTTATCCTGCACTCGTGGGGTGTGCAGAAGCCAGATATCGAGCTCTCGCTTGCCCGAGCGCTGGTAAGGCGCGGCTTCGTGGCTGCAGTGATGACCTTACCTTATCACATCCAGCGTACCCCCAGTGGGTATCTGAGTGGAGAGCTGATGATTGTGCCCGACCCCAAACAGATGCGAGACACAATGCGACAGGCGGTGCTGGACGCCATGCGCCTGATAGACTGGTTACAGTCGCAACCGCAGGTGGCGTCTGACAGGGTAGGTGTTGTGGGAATCAGCTTGGGAGCCATCGTGAGCGCACTGGTGCTGGGGGTAGAGACTCGAGTAAAGGCAGGAGCGCTGATACTGGGCGGTGCAAACCTGGCGCACATCCTGTGGCGAAGCCCACTGACTATGAACGTGCGCGGTGAATTGCGGAGTAAGGGCTTCAGCTACGAGCAACTGCGGCGGGAGATGGAATCGGTGGAGCCGCTAACTTTTCTACGCGGTCAGTATGGCGAGCGAGTGCTGATGGTAAACGGCAGGTACGACCTGGTGATACCGCGTGAAGACGCCATTGCTCTGCGCCGCGCATTGGGGGAAGGTCCCGTTTTATGGCTGAATACAGGGCACTATGGTCCTGCGCTGGTGCGCGGCGCGCTGTTTCGAGTGGTAGAACGCTTCATGGTTTCTCAGCTGCAGGATGGTGCAGAGCGCTTTGACCTGCCGGTTACCCTGCACGAACCCACGATCCGTATTGGCTTATTGTATAGCGTAGAGTGGGGGGCGCGGGTTAGCGCGGCAATCGACGCATGGCGCTGGGAGCGGGAGGGCAGAGCGGGGGTGGCTTTACAGGCTTCTCCACGCAACGTCTCGCTGCTGGTGGGGTTTCGTCCCATTTCGCCTCTCCATGTAGGAATCGAACTGTCTTCACGTAACCCCTCGGCCTATATCTTGTTCCACTTCGTGTTGTAGACCGCTGGTTGTAACGGCTCGGCAGGAACTTCGCCCTCCACTCAACTCCACTCCGCCTCCACGTACGCACAGGGGAAGGAAATGCGAAGGGACATGTTCCACAGTAACCTGCCGGACGCAGCACAGCACGTTCCTCCAGAGGGCGCGGGCTAACGCCAGCTGCGGGATCCAGATTACTGTTGATGCGCTAATATGTCATCAGAGCGCAGTAATACTCCACGCATAAATGTCTACATATAGTGGTCTCAGAAAAAATTTTCTCAAAATATTGAGAAAATGCCCCCAAAACCGTTGACAAGCCTGCCCCGCTTTTTTTACAATGTTACCAACCCAGTGGATGTTCGGTGGAGAGTTAGTGGAGAACCAGTGGAAGAACAGGCTCCAAAAAGCGGTTTTCAGGAGCATTTGGTGGAGGCTACAGGGAGTGGGATCGAAGCCTCGCCGCTGGCTCTGCTGCAGGGCTACTCGGAGCACTCGGTAGACGACAAAGGGCGTATTATCATGCCGCAGCGCTTCCGAGAGCTGTTCGGCCGAACCTGTGTGATTACGCAAGGTTTGCATGGAAGCCTGTTCGTGTTCCATCTCGACACCTGGCACCGGATACGAGCGCATCTGGCGCGCTATCCGTTTATGGACGAGAACGCCGTGCGATTACAGCGGTTCTTCATCTCTCCAGCGGATAGTGTAGATATCGATTCGCAGGGGCGGCTGGCGATTCCTGCACACCTGCGAGAATACGCGAGAATCAGTTTACCGACTTCCGAGTCGCCCAGTACGGTGGTGATTGTGGGGGCGCCCTACCGCCTGGAAATCTGGAGCAAACAGCGGTGGAAAGAGGTGAATTCACAGGTTGAGGACACTGCCATCTTCCATGCGGCGGCTACTCTGGGCGTGAAACTGGATTTGTAGCATGATGACTATGAACAGCCATAAACCGGTGATGGTACGCGAGGTGTTGCAGCTGCTACGCCCTCAGCCGGGAGAGGTGTTTGTTGATGCCACAGTGGGGCTGGGAGGACATTCAGTAGAGATTGCTCCTCGCCTGGTACCTGGGGGCTGGCTCGTTGGCATCGACCGCGACCCGCGCGCGCTGGAAGTTGCCTCACGGCGGCTGCAACAGTTCAGCGGAGCGATGCGCGTGACGCTGGTGCATGCTGATTTTCGCGATTTGCCTCAGGTGCTGAGCGCGCGTGGACTAGAAGGGGTGGATGGCATCTTGTACGACCTCGGCGTGAGCTCGATGCAGCTGGACAGTGCGGAGCGTGGATTCAGTTTCCGATTCGATGCCCCGCTGGATATGCGCATGGACCCAAGCGCGGCAGGCATCACTGCAGCGGAAATCGTGAACCGCTGGAGCGAGATGGAACTGCGCCGACTGATTCAGGAGTACGGAGAAGAACCTGCCGCGGCGCGCATAGCCCACGCGATTGTGCAAAACCGTCCAATATTCACCACTCAGCAACTTGCCTCGCTGGTGGCGAAGGCGGTGGGACGACGGGGAGGACGCATTCACCCAGCAACACGCACCTTTCAGGCGCTGCGCATCGCAGTGAACCGTGAACTGGAAGGGTTGCAGGAGGCTATAGAGCAGTCGATCGATTGTTTGCTGCCGGGTGGACGTATCGTCGTGCTGACGTACCACTCGCTTGAGGCGCGGGCGGTTAAGCGAGCGTTTCAGCGGCTGAGCGGTAAATGTATCTGCGCATCTCGCACGCTTGAGTGCCAATGTGGGGCTAAGCGATTGATACACGTCCTGACCCCCCATGCGCTCAAGCCCGACGCAGAGGAGGTTGCTCGCAATCCACGCTCTCGCAGCGCGCAGTGCCGCGCCGCTGAGAGGCTTGCAGACGTGTGATGCATACAATAGAGGAGGGCGCTATGGTCTTTCAGCATGTGGTTCGGACGGGGGTACGGGTGCGCTCCAGAGCCGTCGCCAGAGTTCGCTTCCTCTCTGGAGTGCGGTTGTGGTGCGCCCTTATCGCCATCGGAGCGGTCGCTTACATTACAGCATGGAGCTACGTGTATAGTCTTTCTCACGAACGACACCAGCTCATGGTGCAACGCAACGAGTTGAGGAAGGAGAATCTGCTTTTGCGTAGCCAGTGTGAGGCTCTGCGCAACCCGCTGCGCATCCAGACGCAGGCGAAGGCATACGGTATGGTGCTGTTGACCAAGCCACAAGCAGTTGCGAACACTTCACTTGTTCTGGCGCAGCGAAACTGAGCAGGGAGGACGCTGATGGCTGTGCGTCGGCGAGGACGCCAGTTCTCTCTCGAGGACGCCCAGTGGAGAGTGTTGTTGTTTGGGTGGCTGGCAACCCTGCTCTTTCTCGGCGTGTGGGCGCGTCTGCTCTACTTGCAAGCAGTTAAAGCGGGGGAGCTTCGGGCGCAAGCGCAGAAGTACGGAGGACTGCGAAAGAAAACGTGGACTGTTTACGGAACGCGGGGCAGCATCAAGGACCGACACGGCAACGTGCTGGCGATGGATGTGGTGTCGCTTTCTGTCTACATCCGCCCCAAAGCGGTTACCGAGGTCAAAGAGGCATCCATACAATTGAGCGCAGCGCTGGCGATGCCTGCCCGTGAGATCGAACGGCAGATTCTGTATTGGGGAAAGCTCATCGAAACGGCGGAACAGAAGCACAGCCTGCAAACAGGCAATAAGACCGACAGAAACGTTCCTCGTGCCTTTTCCCTGAAGAGGGAGCTGGTGGGCGAGAAAGCGAGACGGCTGAGAGACGCCACCGAGCGGGAGAGGCAGCGGCTTGAAGCCGAGATCGAAAAACTTGCGCGTTCGCGTAATGGTAAGGATGTTCGGCTGACGTCGTGGTTGGACGGGGTGGACGTAGTGCAAGAGCCCTGTCGTCGATACCCATACGGGGCAATTGCCTCCGCCCTCATCGGCTTTACCGACGTAGACGAGAGCGGCAAAGCGGGGCTGGAGTATCTTTTCGACCGAACCCTGCGCGCCCAGCATGGCAAGGTGGAAGGGGTGCTGGGAGCAAAAGGGCAGATAGTCGCAGGCACACGGGTAGTGCGCGTGCCGCCTCGAAACGGCAATGACGTGCAGTTGACTATCGATGCAAACATCCAGAATATCGCCGAGGAGTGCTTGCAGGAGGTAATGCAGAAGCACCAGCCCGCGGGCGCGTGTGCTATTGTCATGGATGTACACAGCGGAGATTTGCTCGCGGTAGCCAGTATGCCACGCATCGACCTGAACGAGTGGCAGCAAGGGGTGAAGAGATACGGGCTGGGTGTGATGCGAAACATGGCGACCACGTTTTTATTTGAACCGGGCTCTACGTTTAAGCCTATCACTATCGCAGCTGCGATGCAGGCTGGTATGGTGGCAAAGGGTAGCAGGTTTTATTGCAAGGGGGCCATGAAAATCGGTAAACACACTATCTATTGTGCGCGGCATGGCGGCTCGCGGGCACACGGACGCCAGAGTCTGGAGGAAGTGGTCGCCC
>JANWYZ010000185.1 GCA_025054895.1 bacterium
AGGAGCCGGTTACGGCGTGCGCAAGGTGCGCTGGATATTCGGTTCCGCCGACGAACCGATTCAGATCCGAACCCTGCACGCCTTCAGCAGCTCCCGTTGGGACGAGACGGAGCTGACGCTTCGCCTGCAATCCCCCGCTGAGGGGAAAATCTATGTGTACAACGGGCAAATTGTGCAAGATGGACAGGCGAAGCACGAAACGCAGTGGGATGGGCAAACGCCCCTGCGGTTGCGCGTTCGGTATAGCCGCCCCTCCACGCTCAAGTCCGAACGCACTGTGTTGCGGTTTCGCTTCGCCGATAGCGCCTTCGGTGTGGCGGTAGACGATGTATTAGCGCATGGCGCAGTGTATGTGCCCTACGTGGGCTTACTGGTCTCACGTGACGCCAACCTGAGCATCGAGCAGTACCAGCGCAAAATCGCTGGTCGCAAGACGGTGCTGGAGCGCGTGCGCCAGCTGCCTGAGCAGACCTTTGCGCAGGCGATGCAGAAAACGCACCACAAGGTACAGAACAACGGACCCATGATGCTCTCGCTGGCGTGCGATAACCGCAAGTTCATCGTGGAGCGCGATGGCACAGTGCGCAAGGGCGAGATACAGATTCAGCCTCTCTATGCGGATGGCAAGGCGCAGTGGACGCAAAGGCGTCTACATGGTGGTTGGCTACCTGTACCTGTCATCACCTGGCGCGATGGTGCAGTGGTCTATCGGCAGACCAGCTTCGTGGCGCCGCTCGATGAGCATCCTGTGCCCGGTTCCAACGGCTGGCTATACGAGCGCGCTGCGTGCTGTGTGCTGATCGAGGCGGAGAACACCACTGCACAACCTGTCGGCGCGCAGGTAGAGCTTGTTATCAAACCTGCACCGCAGATCGGCGTCGCTCGCGAAGGCTACCAGGTCATGCATGGGCAAACGGTCTCGGCGGTGATACAACCTGCGCACGGTAGCTGGACAGGCGAGGCAGGGGAGAACGGATTGCGTTTTAACGTCTCGCTTCCCCCTCGCGAGAGGCGAAGCATTCTGATAGTACTTCCCGCGTGGGAGATGTCGTCTGATGAGGTTCTCCTTGCTCTCGCAGCACAGGAGGTTCTCGCCAGAGCGGAGCGCTACTGGCAGACGGTGATGAACGAAGCCGCGCGCATCGAGATTCCCGATACCGACTTGCTGAACGTCATCCGTGCCTCGCAGGTACATTGTCTGCTTGCCGCCCGCAACGAGGAGAGCGGCAAACGGGTGGCGGCGTGGATTGCGTCGATGGCGTACGGACCTCTGGAAAGCGAGGCGCACTCGGTCATTCGCGGGATGTTGCTGCTGGGACACCGAGAGTTTGCCCGCCGCGCGCTGGATTTCTTTGTGCATCGTTACCACCCTGCAGGCTACCTGACCACCGGCTATACGCTGATGGGAACTGGATGGCATTTGTGGACCCTGGGTGAATACGTTGCGCTGACGCAAGACAGGGTATGGTTGCAACAGGTTGCGCCAGCGGTGCAGAATGTGTGCCGATGGATAGTGCGCCAGAGGCAGAAGACGATGAAGCGCATCCCCAACGGAGAACCGGTACCTGAATATGGCTTGATGCCTCCGGGAGTGATGGCGGATTGGAACGCCTACGCCTATTATTTCACACTCAACGGCTATTACTATGCAGGTCTGTACCATGCAGCTCATGCCCTTGCCAGCGCGGGCATTGCGGGGGCAGAGGAACTGCTACAGGAGGCGCAACGTTTCCGAAGGGATATCCTGCGGGCGTATCGCAACACGCAGGCGCAGATGCCTGTTGTGCCTTTGCAAAACGGTACGTGGGTTCCGGGCTCCCCGTCGCAAGTACACTGTCCTGCTCCGACGGCGCATCTCTTCCCGGGCGAGGACGCCAACCGCAGCTGGGCGTACGATGTGGAAGTGGGCGCGCACCAGCTGGTTCCACAGGGCGTTATTCCACCCGATTCGCGCGAGGTGGAGTGGATGATGGATTATCTGGAGGATGTAGCCTTCCTCGAAAGCGGCTGGTTTGACTACCCCGCCGAGCAAAACCGTAAGGACTGGTTTAATCTGGGCGGTTTTTCCAAAGTGCAGCCTTTTTATACGCGCAACCCCGAAGTCTACGCCCTGCGGCGCGACCCCAAGCCGTTCCTGCGATCGTACTTCAACATGCTGGCTTCGCTGTTGAACGAAGAGACGCTATGGCTGTGGGAGCACTTCAACAACACAGCTGCATGGAACAAGACGCATGAGACAGGCTATTTCTTGCAGTCGACACGCTTCATGCTGGCGATGGAATACGGCGACGAACTGTGGCTTGCTCCGCTGATTCCCGGCTACTGGCTGAAGGACGGGCAGACTATCCGCGTGGAGAACCTGCCTACCCGGTTCGGCATGGTAAGCTATCACATCCGCTCGCGCGTGGCGCAGGGGATTGTAGAAGCGGAAGTTACACTCCCCGACGCTTCACTGCCCGTGACTGTACACCTGCGCCTCCCCCATCCCGACGGCAAGCGCATCCGGCGAGCGGAGGTAAATGGGCAACCGCATAGTGATTTTAGCGCAGATTACGTCAGTGTGCTGGCGCAAGGTAGGCAGGTCACGATCAGCGTTTCTTTTTTAAGGTAAGGCGGGCGCCGGACTACTCGCTGGAACGCCTGGTTATAAACCTATGGTATCCACGACGTTCCATCCCTGCACGTAGGGGAGCTTGTTTGCAAAGCGGATGTCGGGTGTATTGCGCCAGGGGTCCCGAATGCCTATCGCCAGCCGATAACGCCCTTCACCCACCTGCAGGGGCATCTGCGCGCCGAAGTAAAAATCGCCCGGTAGCCAGCGAGTGATATCTACGTCTGCCCGGTGCACCTGCGCTACGCTATCGTCTGGGCGAAGCAGGGCGATCTCTGCCGCCCAGGGATAGTAAAAGGGCGCAACGCCCTCGTTGACTCCCCTCACCTGTAGCGACAGGTTCCGCTCACGTAGCCGCCAGGCAACCTCCGTGAGACGGTACTGGTAACCCATACGCCTTACCATCCAGCGGGCGTTTTCCAGCTCAGGTTCGGTCAGGTTCGTTTCCAGAATGGGGCAGTAAGGACCGACCCAGGTCAGGTGCATTCGCTCCAGCATGGTGCGCGTTTTTGCCCATTCGGTGCTCAGGTACTTTTTGCCCTGATTGGGCACCATCTCCGCGCCGATGGCGGCTATCTTCCAGTTATTCTCCCTGCCTGCTTTGCGCAGTTGGGGCAGGAAGTACCACTCGTAGCCTTGCCCTTCGTAGTAGTCGGTGTCCTCAGGGAACATGTCGTCATGATAGCCCAGCCAGGGCTCGCTGGTAGCGGGGTAGGGATACCGGGCGAGCAGCACCTTGTTCGGGAAGGCGCGGCGATACGCCTGTACCACCGCGCGCTGGGTAGCCTCGCTGGCAAATAGCTCATGGCGTGGCCAGGTGTGCCATTCGCCCCAGAAACCCAGAGTGCCCAGCGCGATGAAAGCCACACGTGCGTTCCGGTTGTACCGCTCCCCCAACGCAGCGATGAACTCCAGCAACGGGTTCAACAGGCGCGGGTCATCGTAGTCGGGAGCCATCCCCCTGCCAATGTCGGGGATGTTGTATGGACGCATAGCGACGCCGCTATCTACCACCCATTGCGGCACACCGGTCGGCAGGTTGGGATAGTCCAGATACAAACGGAAGACGATATGTTTGCCTCGCGCGCTGGTATTTTCCCACCTGCTGGCTTCCCACTCCGCAAAGCGATACCTTCCGCGTTCCGGTTCCAGTTCGCGCCAAGAGACGTAGAAATACGCCATTCGTGCAGGCAGGGCGTAACGGTTCCATTCTTCGCTGTATGCTGCCCAGCCCTTGAGCGGATTGTCCAGCGCGCCATCCGCGCCAGCAAGACGTATCGTTCGCGATTGCACCGGACGACGTTGCAGCATTGGCTGAATCGCCTCCTTCAGAGTGTGCATTCATTTTATGGCTTGCCGCGAAGGGTTGTCAACGGGTTTTCCGCTAACAGGAGAAATCATCTCGCAGGGGGAAATATCGCGTGGACGCAGCAAGTTGTGAGTCCCGACTAACAACGGTGTTAGGGGAGGAACTGGATGATTATCGGAGTACCAAAAGAAGTTAAAGACAGCGAGTATCGCGTGGCGATGGTGCCCGCAGGAGTGGAGATATTGACTAAGGCGGGGCACACGGTGCTCATCGAGACAAGCGCAGGTAAGGGAACTGGCATCAGCGATGAAGAGTACGCTCAGGCGGGCGCACGCATCGTACCCGATGCGCAAACAGTGTACGCTGAAGCCGATATGGTGGTGAAGGTGAAAGAGCCTCTTCCACAAGAGTATCCCCTGATTCGCCCCGGACAGGTCATTTTTACCTACTTCCACTTCGCCGCCGACGAAGGGTTAACCCGGGCGATGATGCAAAGCGGCGCGGTGTGTATCGCATACGAGACCCTGCAGATGGACGACGGCTCTTTGCCTCTGCTTATCCCAATGAGCGAAATCGCCGGGCGTATGGCGATCCAGGAAGGAGCGAAGTACCTGGAACGACCGATGGAAGGCAGGGGTATCCTGCTCTCGGGGGTGCCCGGTGTGCGTCCGGCGCATGTGGTCGTGTTGGGTGGTGGTGTTGCCGGTACCAACGCCGCCAAAATTGCCGCTGGAATCGGCGCAAACGTGACCGTGCTGGATATTAACATTGCACGCCTGCGCGTGCTGGAGGACATCCTGCCCAAGAATGTGGACACGCTGATGTCAAACGCCTACAACATTCGTGAGGAACTAAGGCGCGCGGACCTGGTCATCGGTGCAGCGTTGCGACCGGGCGCGCGTGCGCCCATCCTGATCACCCGCGAGATGCTTTCGCTGATGAAGCCAGGAGCAGTCATCGTGGACATCAGTATCGACCAGGGCGGCATCGCCGAAACATCGAAACCGACGACCCACTCCCATCCTGTGTACACGGTGGATGGAATTATCCACTACTGCGTGACCAACATGCCCGGTGCAGTGCCTGGTACCAGTACATACGCCCTGACTAACGAAACCACCCGCTGGGTGCTGGAGCTGGCGAACATGGGCTGGAAAGAGGCAGCACGGAGACTGCCGCCTCTGCAGCACGCCTTGAACGTAGTGGAGGGCAAAGTGACCTACGCAGCGATTGCGGAGCTGTTCGGGGTACCGTACACGCCGATAGAAGACCTGTTATGACCCGGCGAGCGGGATGCAAACTGTCGCTCACCTGAAACATTCTGCTTTTCGAGCTGCGTGCCGTCTCACCGAGTCCGCGCCTCGCGAGGCGGAACGTCGCTTCCTGATGGAGGGTGCCGCGCAAATCGCCAAAGCGCTGGACGCCCCCTTGCGCCCTGTGGAAGTGTACATAAGGGAAGCAAGCGAACCCGAGCTGGCCGCCGCTTGCGAGCAGGCAGACGTTTCGGTGTACTCGGTGAACAAGGGTCTGTTTCACCGACTGCTGGTCAGCAGCTATGAGACCAGCACCACCGCTGTCGCGGTGATGCCCTGGTGGAGCGTTACGCTGGATGAAATCTGCGCTCGCCATGACGGTATTGTAGTGGTAGCTGAGCGGATTCAGGACCCGCGCAACCTGGGGATGCTTATCCGCACTGCCGACGCTGCACAAGCGCGCGCTCTGGTACTTGCCTCGCCCCTTGCCGACCCGTACAGCCGCGCCTGCGTGCGCTCCACCACCGGCAGCATCGCCTTCCTGCCAGTCGTTTCCTGCGCGGATAGCAAGCAAGTTATCGAGGCTTTTCGCAGGCGCGGCTGGCGACTGATTGGCTCCAGCGCTCGCGCCCAGTGTCTATTGTGGGAGGCAGACCTTACCGCTCCTTTCTGCTTATGGGTGGGCAACGAGGAAACAGGTTTGCTTGCCGAAACACGCGACGAGATGGACACGCTGGTACGTATCCCCATGGGCGGCGGCGCGCATTCGCTAAATGTGGCGGTAGCAACGGGAATCATATTGTTTGAAGCGGTCAGGAGGTCTCGCTAGCCCGTACAACAGGCCGTCCACACCAACTCCGATTGGAGGGCGAGGCTCCCGCCGAGCCGGTGGGTTTACACGGTCGCGACGGAGCGCGACCCTCCAGTGTTGTCCCTCTGTCATGCTGAGCGCAAGTGAAGCATCTGAG
>JANWYZ010000186.1 GCA_025054895.1 bacterium
AGCACAGGAGCGTCGCCTACCTGCACTTCCTGCAGGCGCGCCGCAAACTTAAAAGAGTGCGCGGGCATCACACGATCATCATGGGCTCCGGTAGTGACCAGTGTAGCGGGGTAGCGTACGCCGGGCTTCAGATTGTGAAGCGGGGAGTAAGCGTATAGCACCTTAAACATCTCCGGGTCGTCGCTGGTTCCGTAGTCCTCTTTCCACGCCGAGCCAATGGTGAACCTGTGGTAGCGCAGCATGTCCATCACCCCGACGGCAGGCAGTGCCACCGCAAACAGCTCGGGACGCTGACACATCACCGCGCCGACAAGCAATCCGCCGTTGGAGCCACCCCGTATCGCCAGCCTGCGTGGGCTGGTGTAACGATGTTCTATCAGGTATTCCGCTGCGGCGATGAAGTCGTCAAACACATTCTGTTTGCGCTCCTTTGTGCCCGCCTGATGCCACTGCTCGCCGAACTCGCCCCCGCCGCGCAGGTTCGGTATCGCCAGTACGCCTCCCTGTTCCAGCCACACGAGGTAGCTGACAGAGAAAAAGGGAGTGAGTGAGACATTGAACCCGCCATAGCCATAGAGCAAGGTGGGATTTTCTCCGTTTAGCGACAAGCCTTTGCGATGTACGATGAACATCGGCACGCGCGTGCCGTCTTTGCTGCGATACCAGACCTGTTTGGTTTCGTATTGTAAGGGGTCCAGCCCCTGTAGTTGCGGTGCGTGGAAGATGGTGCTCTCCCCTGTGCGGGTGTCGTAACGATAGATTGTGTAGGGATAGGCGAACGAGGTAAATCCATAGAAGAACTCCTCCTGGCTGCGCCTGCCGACGAAACCGCTGCATGTGCCCAGGGCGGGCAACGGTATCTCTTTGACGAACTCGCCTGTGAGGGTGTAGAGGCATACCCTGCTGGTGGCGTTGTGCAAAGTAACTACCGCCATCCGCTTGCCCATCAGCGTCACCGCCTGCAGGGTGTCCTCACCTTCGGGTAAGATTTCTTTCCAGTGTGCCTTGTCGAGCTGGCGCAGGTCTGTCGCAACCACTTTGCCGCGCGGTGCGTTGAGGTCGGTACGGAAGTAAAAGAGCGTGCCGTCGTTGCCCAAAAACTGGTAAGACGCCTCGAACTGTTCTATCAGGGGTTGTATGGGCGAACGCAGGTTCGGCTGGTTCGGGCGTTGCAGGTCTATGACATATATCAGATTTTTGGGGCCCGCCTCGGTGACCTCGATGACTGCATAACGCCCGTCCTCGCTAACCACGATGGAGAAACGCCACTCTGGCTGGTCCGGGCGTTCCAGGATGAGCAGGTCTTCCGATTGCGGCGTGCCAAGGCGATGGTAGTAGACCTTCTGGTGCAGGTTGGGATGCCACATGGGGTTAGCGTCTTTGGGCGGTTCTGGGTAGCGACAGTAGAAGAAACCCTTGCCGTCCTTCGTCCATGCGACGCTGGAGAACTTCACCCACTGTAAGTCGTCGGGCAGGTCTTCACCGGTCTCTACCGAGCGCACCTTGATACGCTGCCAATCTGACCCTGCATCAGATAACCCATACGCCAGCCAGCGTCCGTTTTCCGAAACGGACACACTGGATACCGATACCGTGCCGTCGGGCGAGAGCTGGTTGGGGTCCAGCAGCACGCGCGGTTTGCCTGTCAACGTCGGCTGCCAGTAGAGCACCGCCTGATTCTGCAGACCGTCGTTTTTGAAATAGAAATAACGCCTGCCCCGCTTGAAGGGGATACCATAGCGCGTGTAGTTCCATCGGCGAGTAAGAAGATGTTTGAGCGGCTCGCGGTGCGGCAAGTGACGCAGGTAGGGTATAGTGAGTGCGTTCTGTGCTTCGATCCACGCTTTTGTTTCGGTAGAGTCAGTGTCTTCCAGCCAGCGATACGGGTCGGGCACAAGAGTTCCATGATAGTTGTCTACCACGTCCACCTTTCGGGTAGGAGGATACTGTACAGGTTGCGCCGCCGCCTCTGTGACCAGCATCGCTACCACCGCAATGAAGCAAACTTCCAGCAATCCTGCGGGCATCATACGCCGTACCTCGTTCTCAAGTGACATCTTGGAATGTATTATAAGCGCAAAAGTGGAAAATGTAAACGGGCTGTAGATGACAAGGAGTTGCGCTCTGCTCTGAGGTAAAATAAACGCATGAAGAGGGAAGAACGTTCACAATCGGTGGAAGTGTACGATTGCGTGACGGAAATCCTGAAATGCAAATGGACGCTGGCGATACTGGACGCCATTGCTCGAGGCGTCAACCGTCCGGGGCGGTTGGAGCGGGAGCTGCCCGGTCTAACGACGAAGGTGCTTAACGAGCGCATTCGCAAGCTGGAGCGGTATGGTATCATCATCAGGCAGGTGTATCCAGAGATACCGCCTCGCGTGGAGTACATGTTTACCGAGCGGGGCAAGCGGTTACTGGCACTGATAGAAGCGGTGAACGAATTTGCCCGGCGCTGGGACGAGTAGAATCTGCGCCGGATAAAGTTGAGGACTTTCTGATAGATTTCCGGCGGAGGGGCTGTGGTCACCCGACCTGCACTTCCGGCGTTTTTGCGGTTAGTTGCGCGCGACCGGCGAAGATGTCACGGATGACCTCCTCCGCCTCCACCTCATCGATCACAATATCCACTACCGGCAACTCCGAAAGCACCTGCGCAGCAATCTGCGTGGTACGTGTGCGAGGAACCTCGATGACGGCGCGCAGTTCATCCATGCTGCATACCACACCGAACTGCTCCAAACGCTCGCGAGCGACGGGACGGTCAAAGGTGAGCTTGAGCAACTTGCTGTCCGAATACTGCTCGACCAGTGTCTGCAACGTGTTGTCGAAGATAATACGTCCGTGGTCGATGATAATTACTCGCTCACATAGTTCCTGAATGTCCTGCATATAGTGTGAGGTCAGCAGGATGGTGGTCTTCGCCTGGCGGTTGTACTCCTTCAGGAACTCACGAATACGCTTTTGAGACACTACGTCCAGACCGATGGTTGGCTCGTCCAAAAACACCACTTTGGGGGCATGAAGCAGCGCAGCCAGAAGTTCGCATTTCATCCGCTCGCCCAGACTCATCCGTCGCACCTGTGTGTACAGCAGCTTTTTGATATCCAGCATCTCCGCCAGATCGTTCACGCGCTGCGTGAAGGTGCGGTCATCCACTTCATACAGCTCTTTCAACAGGATAAAGCTTTCGTAGGCGGGCAGATCCCACCACAGCTGCATCTTCTGCCCCATCACAATAGACATCTGCCTCTGGAAAGCTGGCTTGCGTTCCCAAGGTATATAGCCCATTACGGTAGCCCTGCCGGAGGTGGGGTAGAGGATACCCGACAGCATCTTGAGCGTCGTGGTCTTTCCGGCGCCGTTTGGTCCAAGAAACCCAACCAGCTCGCCTTCCTCAATGCCAAAAGAGACTTCTTGAACCGCCTGTACTTCCACTTTCTGGCGGGTGAGGAGGCTTTTCAGCGCGCCCAGCGCGCCTTGCTCGCGTCTGTGGGTGACGTATGTTTTGGTAAGCCTGTCCACCTCGATAATGGGCATACTACACCTCCGCTGGTACCACTTTATAATACACCAGAGAGGGTGAGGGGTTGCAAGCTGAGGGGGGTAGGCAAAGTGGAGGCGATTGTTGGCTCACCAGGAGGTTCGCCCTCCAGGCGGCAGGTCGGCAAGCAGGGCTCTGCCCGAACCTCTGGGCTTGCGCGGTTGCGACGGAGAGCGCCCCTCCAGTGTTGTCTCTCTGTCATGCTGAGCGCATGCGAAGCATCTGAGACCCTTCGCTAACGCTCAGGGTGACAAAATGTGTGAAAACGGCGACGAGGCTGGAGGGCGAGGCTCCCGCCGAGCCGTCCCTCTGTCATGCTGAGCCGAAGGCGAAGCATCTCGTTGCCGCGATAGACGGAGATTCTTCGCTGACGCTCAGAATGACAAGAAGGCTGGAGGGCGAGGCTCCTGTCGAGCCGTCGGGTTTACGTGGTCGCGACGGAGCGCGACCCTCCACGTGTCGTTACCACCGCGTGCGCACGGTGTAAGTCACCTTCACCTGCCCGTTGCGTTCCACCTTGACGGGAAACTCGATGGTGTGGGCGTCCAGCTTGTTGTATTGATGGCTGTTGTTGAGAATCTGCCACTCTCCCCAGAAATGCTCTACGATCCACACGCTCACGTCGGTCTCCTTGTGGTTGCGCACGGTGATTTCATAAGTCTCCTCGATCACGCGGTCGGAAATCTGCTTGAAGTCGGTGCGTTTGCGCTCACCTACCACATCGAAGGCGTCGCCGATATACAGGCGCACCAGCTCGTCTTTGGGAGTGTGGTCAATCAGGTCTTCGCCCAGGAACTGCAGGTTGCCACGGTCGTCTGCTTTATACAGGCGTACCTTGCCTTTAGGCAAGGGCATACCCATGTTGTTTTCCTTGCTGTTGCGCATCTCTACCACAATATTCAGCTTCACGTTCTGGGTATCGCCGCCCATGCCCGGGGCGCGGATGCCCTGAATCCACCACCGCCTGCCCGCGTCCAGCACCAGCTTGCGTGTTACCTTCACGTCCGCCGCAGAGAGCAGGGTCATCTGCTTGGTCTCGTTGTCGCGTATGGTGGTAGTACCCTGCAGGGTATACAGGTGGTATTCAAAAAACGCCTGCTCCTCGAATTGGGGGGCGGCGGCGCGTTTCATCGCCATCGCCTCCATCGGCACGCCGGCCATGCCGGGCGCCTCCTGCACGCGGCGCACATCTCCCGCCATCAACTGCAGCTGCGCATCGGTGTAGGTGGCTCCACTGCGGTTATCGAGGGTCACCCAGCCGGTGATGTCCACCATTGTCTCGTCCTTGTTCACCACTGCTACGTAGTCCGCCTTCCAGGTGATAGCGTTGGCGATGTAGGAAACCTGCGTGTTGTGCGCGCCCGCGCGGTCTACATCCAGCTTCCACAGCAGCGAAGGTCGGGAGACCAGTCCTTCCGGCAGCTCACCCAGTTCAATTTGCCCAGTCGGGTTGAGGATTAATCGACCGTCCTTGAGGCGAACCACCAGCCCCTGATACACCGTTCCACCGCCGCCCGCGTCCGTCTGTCCAACCACCGCAGTGGGGGATTGAGCAAAGTACCCTCCAGTATCTCCACTTTGCCGTCGGGATGTACCTGCCGGAAGCGTATTGCTTTACCCACCGACTTATTGAGGATGGAGGTAGGGTTGAGCAGGTCATACTGGTAGTTCTGCTCGCGCACGGCGACGGCGTTCGGAGCGGTGAGGGACTTGAAACTGATAGACGTGGGGTCTATCTGCGCGGCGACATCCTCGTAGCGCACGAAGTTCACGCCCTCTCTGAGCGTTATCTGCCGGTTCTCTCGCACCACCGCGAAGTTCTGGTTGTATACCGTCAGCGAGATGCCTTTCGTGTCCTTCGCAGTAGAGGTGACCACGTTTTGCGCTTCTGTCATCAGCGTTGCTCCCATCAGGAGAGATACACATACGAACATTTTTCGCCACATGTCTCCAAAACCTCCCTTTTATACGATGCACGCATTAGACGCACAAATGAGGTAAGATGTTTCTCATGTTGGTAGCTGGTATGGTATACTGGATAGAGAGGAAAAGCAGTGGAAGAATCGTTCAGGGTTGCCAGACCAGAAGATGCAGCAGGTGTTCAGGCATCTCTGCTATGAGACGCAACTCTTTGCAAGCGGGATACTGGTCGGAGCAGTTTACGCCTTTCCGGCGTGAAACCCGAGCAAGGAGAAGTTTGACAAGTGAGGGAAAAAGGATGGAGAGTTACCGCATTCTAATCGCCGAGGACGAGCCGTTGACCCGTATGATGCTTCGGGCGCGGTTGGAGAAAATCGGGCATCAGGTGGTGGCTGAAGCAGAGAACGGCGTGCAGGCGGTGCAAGCCGCCCGGGTACACGAGCCCGACCTGATACTGATGGATATCCGCATGCCGGAGCTGGATGGCATCGAAGCAGCGCGGGCGATTATTCAGGAGCGTCCTTGCGCCATCGTGTTCCTGACCGCCTACAGCGAGCAGGAGCTGGTGGAAGCGGCGAGTGAGGCAGGGGCGTTTGGCTACTTGGTCAAGCCGTTCCGCAAAGAGGACCTGGGACCGGCTATTGAGATTGCGATGCTGCGTTTCCGCGAGCTA
>JANWYZ010000187.1 GCA_025054895.1 bacterium
CAGATGCTTCGCTTGCGCTCAGCATGACAGAGGAAGCGCGAATCAGCTGCCGCGATGGATGCTACAAATTCACAACTTAACAGAGCAGTGTCTGCATCACTGCGTCTATTTCACCACCTCTGCGATCACCGTGATGGAAATTGTAGGTTAGCTTTCCACTAACCACGCAGAACATGTGGATCTGAGGTCCACGAAGGAGGTTCGCGATGACTCTGATACTCAGAGACTGGCTGCCTGTGTGCAGCATGAAACGTGTCATCTGCCACTGGACGGCAGGCGGCTACAAAGCTACATCCCTCGACCGCGCCCACTACCACATCCTCATCGAAGACGATGGCAAGCTCGTTCGCGGTACACACAGCATCGCCGATAACGTCTCCACCGCCGACGGAGTTTACGCCGCGCATACTGCGAAGTGTAATACTGGCTCCATCGGCGTGTCGGTGTGCTGTATGGGCGGAGCGCAGGCATCGCCGTTTCAGCCCGGACCCTTCCCCATGACCCAGAAGCAGTGGGAAACGATGGCGAAGGTAGTGGCGGAGCTCTGTCAGTTTTACCAGATACCGGTAACGCCCCAGACGGTGCTGGGACACGGTGAGGTGGAAATCTATCTGGGTATTCCCCAGCACGGCAAGTGGGACCCGATGGTTTTACCCTGGGCGCCGGAGATGAGCAGGACGCAGGTAGGCAACCATCTGCGCGCCCTTGTGCAGAAGGCGATTTTGGGCGAGGAGCCGCCAGAGCAGCCATCGGGAGCGACGTTGTCCATCGGCGGCAAGACTTTTTCCGTGGTGATGCTCAATGAATCCGCCTACATCGCAGTCCGTCCGCTGGCGGATGCGCTCGGCTGGACAATCAGCAGCGCAGCGGGCGGACAGGTGAAGGTGAACGTCGGGGGTAAGATGCTCACTCTGGCAAGTACGGTAGTCAGCGGCAGGGGGCATGTGGCATGTCGCGAACTGGCAAACGCGCTGGACTTGCCCATCGAGTGGGATGCGGCGACGCGAGTGATTATGATTGGGTAGCGGATTTACTGACCGCAGTGCCTTGCCTCCCACCGGTAGTCATGATTGTCCAACATTGCACACGCTCAGACGCCCCCGTCTGCGGTTGCCGCACCGAGCGCAGGAGATTGCTTTGGTTATCTGTGCCAGAGAGCCGTCGCCAGCCATCCTGAAGACGGCTTCTTGCTGTACAGGAACGCGATTTCCGCCAGTACAATGGTGGGCACAACTACAGTAGTGTTGGCATCGGACAGCGCCTGGATGGCAACAGAGGAGATTTGAGGACTGTCTTCCAATAGCCACACCAGAGCGTGTGTGTCCACCACGCAGGTCATGATGAATCTCCCTCTTCACCATCCTGCTTAAAATGAAAATGTGCTTTTTGTATGTCCTCTTCTGTGGAATGTACCTTACCTTTCAGTATACCACGCAAGTCACCAAGGGTTTTCACCTCGTGGCGTCTCGAGGTTTTCGCTTTTAGCAGTGCCTTCAGAGCAGCTATCTGTGCCTCCAGTGTCTTCACTTGCGCTTCTATCGCTGTATGCGTCTTCATGTGCCTTCTCCCCCTCTAGAACTCCGCGTTGCCGGGCGTGCGCGGGAAGGGTATCACGTCGCGGATGTTCTTCATGCCCGTCACGAACATCATCATCCGCTCGAAGCCCAGCCCGAATCCCGAATGGGGCGCGCTGCCATAGCGACGCAGGTCTAAGTACCACCAGTAATTGCGCTCATCCAGCCCGAGCTCGCGGATACGCTGGAGCAGCACGTCGTAGCGCTCCTCGCGCTGGCTACCGCCGATAATCTCCCCAATGCGCGGTACCAGCACGTCCATCGCCCGTACCGTCTCGCCGTCATCGTTGAGACGCATGTAGAAGGCTTTAATCTGCTTCGGATAATCGGTGACCACTACAGGGCGTTTGAACAGCGTTTCAGTGAGGTAGCGTTCGTGTTCGGTCTGGATGTCCGCGCCCCAGTGCGGAGGATACTCGAAACTCTGCCCCGACTGCTGCAGCAGCCGGATGGCTTCGGTGTAAGTAATGTGCTCGAATGGCGAGTTCAGCACATGCTCTAGAGTGGAGAGTACGCTATCGTCTATCCACTTGTTGAACAGCTCCAGGTCTTCGTGACACTGTTCCAGCACAGCGGCGATAAGGTACTTCAGGAACTCCTCCGCCAGTTTGCGGTTGCCGTCGAGGTCGCAGAACGCCATCTCGGGTTCTATCATCCAGAACTCGGCGAGGTGGCGAGGCGTGTTCGAGTTCTCGGCGCGGAAGGTGGGCCCGAAGGTATAGACGTTGGTAAACGCCAGCGCGAACGCCTCTGCCTCCAGCTGTCCACTCACCGTCAGGTAGGCGGGCTTGCCGAAAAAGTCCTGCGAGTAGTCGATAGCGCCGCTGGGGGTGCGTGGCAGGTTCATCAGGTCGAGCGTGGTGACGCCGAACATCGCCCCTGCGCCCTCGCAGTCGGAGGTGGTAATAATGGGTGTATGTACATAAATAAAGCCGCGCTCCTGAAAGAACTGGTGGATGGCAAAGGAGAGCACGTTGCGGATGCGGAACATCGCGCCAAAGGTGTTGGAGCGCAGGCGCAGGTGCGCAATCTCGCGCAGGTATTCAAACGAGTGCCGCTTCTTGGAGAGCGGGTAAGTTGCCGCGTCGGCGGGACCGAGGATGGTGATG
Organism: bacterium; assembly: GCA_025054895.1. Classification (GTDB taxonomy): domain Bacteria; phylum Armatimonadota; class HRBIN16; order HRBIN16; family HRBIN16; genus HRBIN16. The sequence continues at coordinate 2,684 of JANWYZ010000187.1, forward strand.
GAGTGCGCTTTCAATTCCACTGGCTGTCCAGGCGCAGGCGATTCCACCAGCGCACCCCTGACCGAAACGCACGCGCCCGTGGTAATCTGCGACAACTCCTCCTCGCTGACCACACCTTCTTCAATCACCACCTGAATGTTGCGCAGGCAAGAGCCATCGTTCACCTCCGCAAAGGAGATTTTGCCCACATCGCGACGGGTGCGTACCCAGCCGTTGACGGTCAATTCGGTTCCGATGGGCGCTTGCAATGCTTCTTTCACACGCAAGAAAGATGCCATGGTAACCAACCACCTCCAGCAGTATTGTAACACGGCTGGCTTACTAAATGGTAGTCGCTGGAGGGGTGTACGGTCACGATGGAGCGTAACCCTGCAGGGGGCTGGAGGGACGCGCTCCGTCGCGTCCTGTTGATGTAGCACGGGCGTCCCGCCCGTGCCACGTGCAAGATGCACGTGCCACACTGGAGGGATGCGCTCCGTCGCGTCCTGTTGATGTAGCACGGGCGTCCCGCCCGTGATCCACATGCAGCCACTGGAGAGACGCGCTCCGTCGCGACCACGCAAACCGAACGGCTCGGCGGGAGCCTCGCCCTCCACTCCTTTTGTCACCCTGAGCGTTAGCGAAGGGTCTCAGATGCTTCGCCTCCGGCTCAGCATGACAGGCACTGGAGGGGTGCGCTCCGTCGCATCCACAGGGTCTCACCAGAAACAACCTCGCCGGCGCCGCGTCAATTCCCCAATTGAAATAGTGGGTTTGATGAAGGCAAAACCTGCCTGCGCAGGTTGCCAAATCCGCGAAGGCGGATTTTCTTCCACCTTAGCCCCCGATTTCAATCGGGGGCAGCTGTGTTTCGTGCCCACCATTAAACCGTATTTCGCCGTACCAGCGAGATACCCTGCAAATAGAGCGCACTGGTCGCCAAGCTGCCACACAGCAGAGACCGCGTTGAGACACTGTGACTTCTGAATAGACATCGCCAACTGTTATGGTAACTCTATCGTATACTCTCGTCCATCAGCAAACACCCAATGCGCCCGACGCAACCTCTGGTAAGGCTTCCATGGTCCTGTCTTGAGACGATAACTCTCCTCCAATACAATCCCCGAGGCTGCATCCACGATACGATGCCGCCCTCGCGTCTCGTCTCTCACCTCCAACGCACGCCGCCCCTTGTAGGTCACGACGCGCGGTGTCCCCCATGGGAAGAGCCTCTTGCGAACCTCGCTCTCAGTAGGGAAGGTTTTACCTACCCGGTATTCTTCGCCTACTCGGTGATACCATTCTAATGGCATGGGCGCGCCAGACATCGGCTCCCAGTTACCCACTGTGGAAACCACCTTCCCGCTGCTCTCGTGCAGCTCAATAATCTCCGATCGGTGAACCTTCCGGTTGAAGTCTGCGACCTTCCGAATCACCCACCATCTGGCGCGTCGGTCGGAAAAGTAGGCGATTTCCTGCCATACAGCAATGCTGCGGTTAGCGATAAGTTGGCGTACGGAGGCGGGTTGCCGAACGAGGTAGTCGTATTCCACCTCCACAAAAGCAACTGCAGCTGGCTGGTTCACCTGTGAGAAGACCTCAAACGTGCAGCACGTTATGCTCCCCACACACAGGAGTATCGCACTGACGATTCTACTTAGGTCAACCTTACTGAACATAGAGCCCTTCTCCCGCACTACAAGATGATCGTAGGATGGAGGTACTCGGGGGGTCTAAAAGCCCGCTCAGGAAGCCACAGGGTGTAGTCGTCCAGCGGATGCTATCCCTCATCCTCCACTCTTGCCCACCTCCACGGCGTCTGCGCACTGCCCTGCTCATATCTTTTGACACCGAACACGTCATACAGGTTGTTGCTCACCACACTGGCAGAGCTGTTCGTCATCACCCCCGCCGTGCCCAGCGGGCACCTGGTTGTATGGACATAGTCTACATGCACCCAGAACGGGATGCAATGGAGCGATGTTCTTACATTCTTACTGTCCATTTTTCTGGCTGCCTTCTAGCCGTGCTCTACGGGTCATGTGCAGAAGCATACCAATCGAGAGCAGATACAACAAAAGAGGAACAAAATACTCTCCTGGTGAGACCACAGTCGTTACCTGAAAAGCTGGCAATATTGCGACCCACCGCGGCGCCGAAGGCGGATAATGCACGCGCTGAAAATCAGCGGTGAGCAAAGCACTAAACAACAAGATACCGAGAGGCAGTACTGAGAGATTGAGTAGTTTCCAGACAAGGCTTGCATGTCTGCGCGCTTCGGCAGAAGCATTCGCATGTGCCAGCACAATGAAAAACATCGTTGCAGCCACCGCGACAATTAGCCAAGCCACAAATTTCAACGCTTCTATCAGAGTGAGCATCATGTATACCTCCTCTCAATCTCGCCGTAGTGTGTGTTGCCAGCTTCGCTCTTGGAAAAAACAGTTAGTCCATATACGCACCAACCTCTTATCACTTAGAGGAAGGGAGCACCCTTCCCTCGTCATCCAGACAAACAGCGAGGCTAACTTGTTGCACACATCCTCGCAGTAAGGATGCCTCCGTATCCCAAACATGGGCGGATTGGGACTGGCACAGGTGTTGGCACTGGAACCGGAACGGGTACAGGATCGGGAACAGGTATCGGTATGGGAATGGGAGTCGGGTTGGGGACGATACCTCTCACGAGTGCGACTATGCACATTCCACATGCTCCGCACAGCAGTTGCGATATCGGACCGTCCCTTCCCTCCCAACAGACCTTTCTGAGGAGGCAGCTTGCCATGCACCATGTCCAGTCCGCCCCGTGCTGTCCAGAGCACTCTATCTCGCACTCCTCCCTGAATTTCCACATCCGCCAAAGGAGTAAGCCACACGCCGCAGCGCAGCCTAGTAGCCAAGGAGGCGCAAGCAAAGGACGTAGAACTGGGCGATCTTTCTGGATAAAGAAGATACCCCCGTATAACATCCCTTCCTCAGCCTGCGTATACCCAACCATCCTCCACGGCGTCTGCGCGCTATCCTGCTGATAGCGCAACACCCCGAACAGGTCAACCAGGTTGTTACTGATGACACCGGCAGAACCGTTGGTAATCACCCCCGCTGTGCCCAACGGGTCAAAGGGAACCTCCCTTCTATCGTTGCGTGCCAAAGGCATCACAGTCTATCGGACCAACTTGTACTCGCGCGGCACGCTGAACAGTTCAGATGGGATAAGTTGCCTGCGTACGCTGAGAGTATCCCGCACATATAGATCTTCAGCGCTTGGAACTACTACCATGCGCAACGGTAGTGTCCACTTATCTATCGTAGCCAGCACCAGTTGGAAACATACCTCTCCATCGCTGGTGTGTAACTCGGTGAAAACTGCTGGTACTCCAAAGTAGATGCCTGACCATTTTTTCGGAGCGGTGGTCTTTACTCCTGCTTGCTGAAAGAGGCTCTGCGCGAACGGAAGTAACCCATGCACCTCTA
>JANWYZ010000188.1 GCA_025054895.1 bacterium
CGATCTGGAGCGAAACTGGCTGGAGCGCACCGTCCACTGTCGCCTTAAGTCGAGCAGGGCAATGTCCGCTGGCGAACCCGGTTTCAGCGTACCACCCGGTAGCCCCAGCACCTGTGCCGGCTGGCAGCTCATCTTGTCCACCAGCTGGCTCAGGCTCATCCTGCCTGTAGAGACCAGCTCTGTGTAGGCGACGGCGAAGGCGGTCTCCAACCCAACGATGCCGAAGGGGGCAAGCGCGAATTCCTGCGCCTTCTCATGTGGGGCGTGTGGCGCATGGTCGGTAGCAATGGCGTCTATCGTACCATCCAGCAGCCCCTCGATAATGGCGTCACAATCCTCCTGAGTGCGGAGAGGTGGGTTCATCTTGGCGTTCGTATTATAACCCAGACACGCTTCGTCAGTGAGCGCGAAGTAATGTGGACAGGTCTCAGCGGTTACAAGAGCTCCGCGCTCCTTCGCCCAGCGGATGATGCGCACCGCACCTGCAGTGGACACATGCAGGATGTGCAACCGGCAGCCGGTATACAGGCTCATCAGGCAGTTTCGCGCTACCTGTACCTCCTCGGCGACAGGCGGCATCCCTCGCAAGCCCATGATGGTGGCGGTCAGACCTTCGTTCATGCAGCCATCGTGGGTGAGCGACTTGTCTTCGCAGTGCGTCATCACCGTTAAGCCCAGCTGCGCGGCGTACTCCATACCCCGTCGCAGCACCTCCGCCGATTGCAATGGGTAGGCGTCATCGGTCACTGCCACCGCACCTGCTTCTTTCAGCGCCGCCATCTCGGTCAACCCCTCGGGTTGCAGACCTTTCGTGATAGCGGCGATCGGATATACCCGTGCTACACCCGCTTCTTCCACTCGCTTCAACAGACCGCGTATCACCGACGGCTCGTCCAGAGGAGGGTCGGTATTGGGCATACAGCACACCGCGCTGAATCCACCTGCCACTGCCGCAGCAGTTCCCGTCGCCACGTTCTCTTTGTACTCGTAGCCCGGTTCGCGCAGGTGCACATGCAGATCGATGAGCCCCGGCGTCAGTACCAGCCCTGAACAATCCACCACCTCGCAGCTACCCACGTCGTAAGGTGTGCTGTCGTCGGTGATCGCCAGCACCCTCCCCTCATCCACCACCACATCAGCAACCCTGTCGATGCCCTGTGACGGGTCACACACACGTGCTCCTCGAAAGATGGTTCTCATGCCGCCGCCTCCCCGCCCAGAAGGTGGTACAGCACCGCCATCCGCACTGCTACGCCGTTAGTCACCTGCTCCAGTATTACCGAACGTCCGCTATCCGCCACATCATTGGCAATCTCTACGCCGCGGTTCATCGGTCCCGGGTGCATTACGATACAATCAGGTTTTGTAACTTCCAGCGCCACCGCGTTAACGCCCCAGCGTTGCGAGTACTCACGCAGGCTGGGCAGTAAGCCTCGCTCCATCCGTTCCTGCTGCAGACGCAACGCCATCACCACGTCCGCTCCCTCCATCCCCCGACGCAGGTCGGTGTACACCTCTACAGGCAACCTCTCGACGTCACGCGGCAACAGCGTGGCAGGCCCCACAAAGCGCACCTTCGCCCCCAGTTTGGTCAGTCCCCACAGGTTGCTTCGCGCCACGCGGCTGTGCGCGATGTCTCCCACGATAGCTACCAGTAACCCTTCCAGCCGTCTCTTATGTTGCTGGATGGTGAGCATGTCCAACAACGCCTGCGTGGGGTGTTCGTGCATCCCGTCACCCGCGTTCACCACGGGGATATCCAGCGCGTGTGCTACCATGTCCGCCGCGCCCGACTGCGGGTGGCGCATCACCAGACAGTCAATGCGCATTGCTCGCAGGTTGCGCACGGTGTCCAGCAGACTCTCGCCTTTTTGTACCGAGCTGGTCGCCGCCGCCACACTGGTGGTATCCGCCGACATGATTTTGGCGGCGTTTTCAAACGACACGCGCGTGCGCGTGCTGGCTTCGTAGAAAAGGGTAACCACTTGCTTGCCCCGTAAGGTGGGCACTTTCTTCACAGGGCGTTCTAAAATCTCTTTGAAGGATTGCGCCGTGTCCAGTAGTCGGCGGATATCTTCCGGCTCCGTTTCGCGCAACGTAATCAGGTCAGTAAGCATGGTTATCGTACCTCGTCCGGCTTGTGGATGCACACGGCGTCTTCGCCATGCAGCTCTTCCAACCTCACTTCTACGAACTCCTGTCGCGCGGTAGGCAGGTTTTTGCCCACGTAATCGGGGCGGATGGGCAGTTCGCGATGTCCGCGGTCAATCAACACCGCCAGCTGCACACAGGCAGGGCGTCCGAGGTCCATTAAGGCGGTGATAGCAGCGCGAACGGTGCGACCGGTGTAAATTACCTCGTCTATCAACACCACTTTTTTGTCCGTGATGTCCACGGGGATATGCGTCGCGCCGACATCGGAAACAGCGTGCGTACGGTAGTCGTCGCGGTAGAGGGTGATGTCCAATTCTCCTACTGGAACGGCGGTACCCTCAATGCGCTCGATGAGTTTACTCAGGCGGTGCGCGAGGGGAGCACCACGTCGCAGGATACCCACCAGCACCAATCCCTCCGCGCCTTTGTTGCGCTCCAGAATCTCATGGGCGATGCGGGTAAGCGCGCGCCGCATCTCGTGGGCGTCCATTACCTTTACTTCGGTGGGCATCGCTCGCCTCCTTCACGGAAACATGACAACGCGGGCGGCAAGGAGAGGTGCAGCAACAGGTAAAATCGATGCATCGCCCCTTGTCCGCCTCGCTGGACGGACTTAAAGGAACCCGTTAGGTAAAGTATAACGGATATGGGCGCGGTTTGTCAAGCGCAACAACGCCCGGCGGTGTTATAATGGACGCTGGATACATTCACAAGCCAGGAGGACGTGGCATGATTTGCGTGATTGGAGGCGCGGGCTATATCGGCTCACACTGTGTGAAAAGGTTGCTCGAGCGTGGTTACAACGTGGTCACTCTGGACAACCTGGAGGCAGGACACCTTGCGGCTGTTGTCGGCGGTGAATTCATACAGGGCGATTACACTGACCGGTGGTCGCTGGACGGGCTATTTAGTAGCTATCCGATAGAGTGTGTGATGCACTTCGCGGCGTACGCTTCCGTCGCCGAAAGCATGACCGACCCCGCCAGGTTTTACCGCCTGAACGTGGTGGGAGGATATGTTCTGCTGGAAGCGATGCGTGCGCACCGTATCCCCTATCTCATCTTCTCTTCCAGCGCAGCGACCTACGGCGAACCCCGTCAGGTACCCATTGCCGAAGACCACCCACAAGAGCCCACCAATGCCTACGGCGAGACCAAACGTGCTTTCGAGCAGATGCTGCGCTGGTACGACGTGGCGTTCGGCTTGCGCTCGATCAGCCTGCGCTACTTCAACGCCGCTGGCGCGGACCCCGACGGTCAATTGGGTGAGGATCACCACCCCGAAACACATCTCATCCCCTTGGTGTTGCTTACTGCACTGGGCAAGCGAGCTGTCATCAAGATATTCGGCACCGACTACGATACCCCCGACGGAACAGCCATCCGCGATTATATCCATGTAACCGACCTGGCAGATGCACACATCCTGGCGTACGAGGCGTTGAAGCGTGGTGCGCCCACCACCGCCTACAACCTGGGCAACGGATTAGGCTATTCAGTGCGTGAGGTCATCCGTACCGCCGAGCAGGTGGTCGGGCGTTCTATTCCGCAGGAGGAAGCCCCTCGTCGAGCAGGCGATCCTGCACGGCTGGTAGCAAGCGCAGAACGCGCCAGACGTGAGCTCGGCTGGCAGCCTCAGTATGCTGACCTGCGCACTATTATCGAAACCGCATGGCGGTGGCACTCTACCCACCCCGACGGTTACGCCGACCGCGTATAACGTTTCCAACCCTGGCAGTAGCCCTGTCCTCTAAATGCAGGGCAACCTCTGTGGCACAGAGAATGGAAAAGCTGACAGGCGCTGCTTTTTCAGGGGCCGAGGAGACAAGATACCATCGAAGGAGGTGTAAATATGAAGCTGGGGTTTGTCAGTGCGATACTGCCCGACCTTTCGCTACAAGAGGTCATGCAGTTTGCCGCCGATGAAGGCTTCGATTGTGTGGAGATAATGTGCTGGCCGATGGGTAGGGCGGAGAGGCGTTACGCAGGAGTCACCCACATCGACGTAGCGACGCTGGACGATGCGAAAGCTGCCGAAATCCATTCGCTCTGCGAGCGCACCGGCGTCTCCATCAGCGGGCTGGGTTATTACCCGAACGTGCTCTCCCCCAATCCGGATGAAGCCGGTGCGTGTCTGGAGCACCTGAAGAAGGTCATCGCCGCCTCCGCCAAACTGGGCGTCGGACTGGTGAACACGTTCATCGGGCGTGATTGGACGCGCTCGGTGGAGCAAAACTGGGCGCGTTTTCTAGAAGTATGGAAGCCTCTCATTGCCTATGCAGAGGAGCAGGGTGTACGGATTGGTATCGAGAACTGTCCCATGCTCTTCACCAGCGACGAATGGCCCGGTGGCAAGAACCTGGCCACCTCGCCCGCCATCTGGCGCAGGATGTTCGCCGAGATGCCCAGCGACCACTTCGGATTGAACTTTGACCCTTCGCACTTCGTGTGGCAACAGATGGACTACCTGAAGCCTCTGCGCGAGTTTAGCGCGAAGCTGTTCCATATTCACGCCAAGGACGCTCGGGTAGACCGACACCGTCTGGACGAGGTAGGCATCCTGGCAACTCCGTTGGAGTACCACGCGCCCAAGCTTCCCGGGCTGGGCGACGTCGACTGGGGCAAGTTTTTCTCAGTACTCAGCGACACAGGCTACGAGGGAGCCGTGTGCATCGAGGTGGAGGACCGCGCTTACGAGAAGACGCTCGAAACCCGCAAACAGGCGCTTCGGCAGTCAGCCCCGTACCTGCGGCAGTTTATGCCAAGAGGTAAGTAAAGATGCACTACACCTACCACGACATCGCCAAGATGATTGACCACTCGTTATTGAACCCCGTCCTGACCGATGAGGAAATGGAACAGGGGTGCCTGATCGCTCGTGAATACGGTGTTGCCAGTGTATGCATCAAACCCTACTACCTGAAACGTTGCGCGGAGATACTGGAGGGCAGCGACGTGCGCCCCAGCACTACTATCGGCTTTCCGCACGGCGGGCACACCACTGCCATCAAGGTCGCTGAGGCAAGGCAGGCACTGGACAATGGCGGCATCGAACTGGACATGGTGGTCAACATCGGTAAAGTGCTCAGTGGAGACTGGGCTTATGTACGCGACGATGTGCGGGCAGTGGTGGCAGAGACACATGCACGGGGAGGCATCGTCAAGGTCATCTTCGAGAACTGTTACCTGCAAGATGAACACAAGATACGGCTGTGCGAGATTTGCGCTGAGGTCGGAGCAGATTTTGTGAAAACGTCCACCGGCTTTGGCGCGAGCGGAGCCACTATGGACGACCTGAAGCTGATGCGCAAGCACTCTCCGCCTCACGTACAGGTGAAAGCAGCTGGCGGCATCCGTACGCTGGACGCTCTGCTGGAAGTGCGCGCGATAGGCGTCAGCCGGGTCGGCGCAACGCGCACAGTGGAGATACTGGAGGAGTGCAAGAGACGGCTCAACCTGACGCCCTGATGGCTGGACCAATCGGGCGAGCACGCGCGAGCGTTGCGTAATATGTGAGCTGATACGGGAGCGATTGTTCGCCTGCTAGTGCTTTGTTAAGTTATAAGTTTATGGTATAATGTGGACATATATTCCCGGGGGAGAAACCACCATGCGAACCAAGAAATGGCGAGTGCAGTTGAGTGAACAGGAGCGTCACATCCTCAACGAACTGCTGCGCAAGGGCACTCACCAGAGCCGGGTGCTCAACCGAGCACGGGTGCTGCTGATGAGTGACGCAGGCAAGTGGGACAAGGAGGTCGCCGCCACACTGGGGGTGACCACGCAGACCGTCGCCAACATCCGACGACGCTACGCGCAAGGGGGACTGGAGCGTGCCCTGTATGACCAGCCCCACGCGCGTCGTGCTCCCAAGTTAGACGGGCATCAGCAGGCGTATCTGGTGGCTCTGGCGTGCAGTGATCCTCCGCAGGGTCGTTCGGTGTGGACGTTAC